>DASYCF010000365.1:0-14868 GCA_036500365.1 Byssovorax sp. | reverse complement strand
TCTGATCGTCGCTCGCGCAGCAGCCGCCGCCGCTGCTCGACGACGACGCGACGCTCGACGAGGACGACGCCTCGCTCGACGAGGACGCCTCGCTCGACGACGCGACCGAAGACGACGCGACCGAAGACGACGCGACCGAAGACGACACGACCGACGACGACACCACCGATGACACGACCGACGACACCACCGAAGACGAGACGACCGACGACACGGAGCTCGACGAGACGACGACCGCCGACGAGATCGACGCGCTGGCGGAGCTCGCGCGTGTCGTCGTGGCGCCGCCCGCGCCGCCCGCGCCGCCGAAGCCTCCCTCGTCCATCACGTTCCCGCCGCACGCGGCGACCCCCGCGGCGAAGCCGACCATCCAGAGAAGAGTGTTCACCTTCACACTCTAGCAGCGCGACGTCTCGCGCACGAAAGAGGTGCCGATGCGGTCCGTCACGGGCATGTACCGATGATACGCGGCGTCGCCGTCGCGCGGGGCTCAGGCGCCGATCTTCGCGAGCAGCGACGCGTAGTCGGCGCCCGCCGTCGTGGTCTCGCTCGGCAGGCCAGCCGGCGACCAGCCCGGCTCGACCAGCTGCCCGAACGCGTCGCGCGCGCCGTCCCAGCCCGCGCGTTGATCGACGACGCTCGTGAAGCCCGCGCCGGTCAGCGCCTCGGCGGCGCGGAGCGAGCGGCCGCCCGCCTTGCAGCCGACGACGAGCTTCGCGTCCTTCGCGAAGAGCTTCTCGACGACCTCGGCGAAGCGGGGGTTCGGCTCCATGCCGCGCGGGCCCGACGTCGCGATCGGCACGTTGAGCGCGCCCTTCGGGTGACCGGCGGCGTACTCGGCCTCGGTCCGCACGTCGACGTAGGTGTACCCGGCGTCGAGGAGATCCTTCGCCTCGCTCGGCGAGACGCGCTTGAAATCAGGCATGATCGGCTCCTCTCAAAAGGCGTGGACGAACAGGCCGCTCCGGAGCTTCGGCTCGAACCACGTGCTCTTCGGCGGCATCAAGAGCCCGCGATCGCTGACGGCGAAGAGCTCGCCAATCTGCGTCGGGTAGAGGTGCAGGCCGATCGAGAACGCGCCCGAGTCGACGCGCCGCTCGAGCTCCTCGAAGCCGCGGATGCCGCCGACGAAGTCGACGTGCTTGTCGCGCCGCGGATCCGTCACGCCGAAGATCGGGCCGAGGATCTGGTCCTGGCAGATCGAGCAGTCGAGCGACTTCACGGGGTCGGCCGCGTCGAACGAGCCTTTGCGGACGCGCGCCCTGTGCCATTGTCCGCCGACGTACACGCCGAACGTGCGCGGCTCGGTGGGCGTCGCCGCCGCGCCGCTCGCGACCGGCTCGAGGTCGACGACCTCGCCGAGCTTGGCGAGGAGCGCCTCGGCCGAGCGACCCTCGAGATCGCGCACGACGCGGTTGTACGGGAGGATCTTCATCTGATCGTGCGGGAACACGACGGCGAGGAACGCGTCGTGCTCGCCGCCGTCGCCGCGGAGGGCCTTGTGCACGCGCGACGCGGCGGCGCTCCGGTGGTGCCCGTCGGCCACGTAGAGCGCAGGCACGTGCTCGAAGCGGTCGGCGAGCTCGAGCGACGACGCGCGCGAGAGCACCCACAGCTGATGCCCGACGCCGTCCTTCGTCGTGAAGTCGTAAATGGGCGACGACTTCATCGCCTCGGCGACGAGCGAATCGATCGCGTCGTCGGCGCGGTACGTCAAGAACACGGGCTCGTCGTGCGCGCCGAGCTCCTGGATGTGCCGCGTGCGATCGTCCTCTTTGTCGGCGCGCGTCTTCTCGTGCTTCTTGATGACGTCGGCGTCGTACTCGGCGACCGACGCGCAGCCGACGACGCCGACCTGCCGGTGCGCGCCCCACGTCTGCGCATAGAGGTAGAGGCCTGGCGCGTCGTCCTTCACGAGCGCGCGCCGCTCGACGAGGAGGCGAAGGTTCTTCGCCCCCTCGGCGTACACGGCGTCTGCGTGCTCGTCGGTTCCGACGGGCAGATCGATCTCGGGCCGCGAGACGTGGAGGAAGCTCACGTCGTTGCCGGCGGCGAGCGCGCGCGCCTCTTCCGTGTTGATGACGTCGTACGGCGGGCTCGCGACCTCCCTCGCGATCGCGGCGGGAGGTCGAAATGCGGCGAAGGGGCGCACGGTGGCCATGCGCGGTCGCTAGCGCTTCTCGGCCGTCGCGTCGACCATCTAGCGAACGAGGCGCAGCCGCTCGGGGAGGGCCTCGACGTAGAAGGCGCGCTGGCGGGAGTCGTCCTGCGGGGCGAACTCGCGGACGACGCGGCGCCAGGGCTCCGGCGTCCAGCGGCCTCGAGGCGCTGTCGACATGACCGCGCACCGGCCATGACGCTCGCAATGCCCAACGCGTGCGCGAGGTTACAGCTCGCGCATGACGGCCGCACCGCGCGCTCGTGCCATCGGAGGACATGACGCATCTCGTGAGCCGGCTCTGGGCGCTCCCACGGATGTGGGACACCGCCCTGCACCCGATGCCGAGCGGCGACTACGACGGCGGCACGGTGAAGCCGGGCTTCGACCCCGGGGCGACGACGTCGGGCTACTCGGGGCTCGAGTACCTCTCCGCGATCGGCAAGATCGACAACAACTGCATCGGCGTGACCGCGCACGCCATGGCCGACATCCCGGCGATGGACGGCGGTGGCTACACTTGCGTGAACGATCCTCACGACATGAACGCCATCTGGGACGCGCCGTCCAGCAGCTACGACATCGGCGGGACGAGCCTCTGGGAGGCGGCCGACCTGCCCGCGAGCGGGGTCTCAGTATTCCGATCGAATCAACACCCCGACAACCACTGCGCGACAGTCTTGCAGGCTCGCATCGACATCAACCTCGATTTCTCGACGGAGAAGATCCAGCAAGTCTCCGCCTCTTCATTCCCGAACATCGTCGCGCCGCTCAACAACACCTCCGGCGACTACGACATCGACCCGTCGCTGTCGCTGCCAGGCGGCGGCTTCCTCGTGATCTGGGCGGCCCCGATCTCCACATCCTCGTCGGCAGGCACGCCGTATCAGGGGAACCACTACAATCTGCGGGTGCGCGGCCGCGCTTTGGGCCCGCAGTAGGAGCCGCCATGCGCTTCAACCGTTTCTATTCGCTTACCGTCGGTCTCGCCCTGATCGCCGCCTGCTCCACGTCTTCTACGTCGGGCGTCACGCCGGAGCCGCCCGGCGCGCAGGCATCTTCCACGGCAGCGACCACGTCCTCCGCCGCGACTTCAGGCGGCGGCGGCGCCGACGCGGGGGATTGCACTCTCTACATCAACACCGATGTGGACGCGGCAAATTGCGGCGCATGCGGCGTCGCTTGCGCGACGACCTGCTTCTTCGGCAAGTGCCAGCCCGTGCTGCCTTCGCCGGTCGCTCTCGCCGAAAACATCGAAGTCGCGTTCCAGCTCGCGCTCGACACGACCACCGTGTACGCGGGTATGAACATCAATGACGTGTCACCCACCCTTCCGGCGTGCGGGGGGAAGGCGCTCGTCTTGGCGTTCGATCGCTCCACCCACGCAGCGTCGGGGTTCGTGCCCTGTTTGTCGCCGTGGTATGCGCCGCTCTCTTTGCTGGCGATGACGGTCGCAAGCGGCGGCGTCGTGTGGAGCATCGATAACGACATGTACCTCACGGCGCTTCCGGGCGGCGATGCGGTGGGCCTGAACGATCAGAGCACCTCCCGACAAATTGCCGCGGACAGCAGCTACGTGTTCTACGGCCACGACTTCGACAGTCCGACTTTGCGACGCGTCAACGTTGACGGAACGATGGCCACGGACCTCGCGACGGCACCGCACGTCGTCAGCGACGTCGCGATCGACGGTCAAACCATCTATTATGCGACGCAGTTCATCCCCGGCGAGTGCTGCGAACACGAGATCGACATTTACAGCGTCCCGAAGACGGGCGGTTCAGCGACGCTCCTTGCTTCGGGGCTCAAAGACACCCTGGGCCTGAGCGTCGGCGCGGGGTACGTCTACTGGATCGACCTGGTGCCCGAAGGGAACGACGACCTCGCGCGCCGCGTGGTGCGACGCGTGCCTGTTACCGGTGGACAACCGGAGCTCGTCGTGAACGAGGACCAGAATCCGAACTTCATCGCGCTGAATGGCGCGTACCTGTACTGGCTGGGTCTCGACGTCGATCCAGATCTGAACGGCTCGACCTACACGATCTGGAAGCAACCCTTGGCCGGTGGGGAGAGCGTGGAGCTCACGGCAGGAACCGGGCGCGTGAGCGCCTTCGCCGTCGACGACACGTCGATCGTCTGGGCGCGGAACGACCACGAGAACGGCCCCTCCTCCGCGAGCATCTGGATGCTCGCGAAGTGACGCGCGCGGGGGCGAACCGCGCTACCCCACGAGCCGCAGGCCCACGGGGAGGGCCTCGCCGTAAAAGGCGGCGCTCGCGCTGTCGTCTTGCTCGACGAGCTCGCGCACGGCGCGGCGCCAGGGCTCGGGCGCGCCGGCGGCCGCGAGGCGCCTCTCGACCTCGCGCCGCACGCCCTCGCCGACGTCGCGCGCGCGGTCGCCGGTCACGCGGGCGAGCTCGCGCGCCGCGATCTGGAGCTCGCGCGCCTCCCACGATTTTTCGCGCAGCAGATGGTCGAGCCAGCGCTCCGCGACGAAGGGCGCGACGACGTGGTGCGCGCTCGCGTAGGCCGGCGCGCGCGCGCCGAGGCGGCCGATCGCGGCCCAGAGGCGCGGGTCGCGGTCGGTCCACGTGCGCTCGAGCACCCAGCCGCCGAGCTCGCTCCGCCGCGTCGCCGGCACGCGCTCGAGCGACGTCGCGAGCTCCAGCAGCTCCGGGAGCGCGTCGCCCTTCCAGCCCTTCGGCTTCTTCAGGCGCTTCTCCGCGGGCGCGAGGAACGGGTCGGCGACGTCGCGCACCTTGAGCTGCGTCGCCTCGTCGAGGCCGCCGGCGACGCGCCGCCACGCGATCCAGAGCTGCTGCCAGCCGCGGAGCTCGCCGGCGAACGCGAGCTTCTCGTCGAAGAGCGGCGCGAGCTCGGCGACGCGCGCGCCGTCGTTCGGATCACCGAAGCCCGGGCGCAGGCAGAAGCCCGTGAGCATCCAGAAGACGCGCTCGTGATCGGAGCCGCGCTTGCGCGATCGCGCGTTGGAGACGAGCACGTCGGCGAGGCCGCGCGCGATCGTCGTGTCCCAGCTCGCGCGCTCACCGAGCGTCTTCTCGAGGTCGCGCACGAGGTCCTTCACGGCGCGCGGCGCGACGTCGGCGTGGCCCTTGCCGAAGACGCGCTCGATCGCGGCGCGCGCGCTGGCGAGCCGCTCGTTTTCGACCGCGCGCCGCTCCTCGGACAGCGTCTTCACGAGCCCCGAAGGCGGCATCGTCGAGGCGCGCAACGAGCGCGGTGACATCGACGGCGGCGCGATCGACGCCGGGGCATGACCGCCGCGCAGATCGAACGCGAGGCGCATGCGCGCGCCGTCGTCGGCCACGCACGCGAGGTCGAGCGTGCCGATCGCGGTGATCTCGCCCTCGAGCGTCACGCGCGCCTCGCCTGCTCCGCCGGCGCGCTCGAACGCCACGAGCGCGGGCGGCAGCGCGTCGAACCGATCGAGCGCGAGATCGACGACGGCGCCCGCCGCGTCGCTCGCCTCGTCGGACGCGAACAGATCGAAGCGCACGGGGCGACCGATCTTGAGCGCGAACGTGCGATCGGCGACGGCGTGCACCGCGCCCTCGGCGGCGCCGCGCGGCACGACGCAGACGACCTTCTGCGCCTCGCCCTTCTGCTCGGCGAGCCCGACGTAGTAGCCGCGCGGTGCGCCGGCCTCGATGCGCGCCCCGTGGCCGAGCCGCGCGAGCCCGTAGCGGACGGCGCCGAGCGCGACCGCGCGATCGGGATCCTCGTGCGACAGCACGCGCGGCGCGCGGTCCGACCACGCGCCGACGACCTCGGCGAGGCGCTCGACGATGCGCGGCGCGTGGAAGACGCCGCCGTTCAGGAGCAGCGCGCGCGGCGCGTCGCCGTCGCCGTCGCCCGCGTGCCGTCGGAAGAAGTGCGCGACGTGGCGCGTGATCGCGGGGTCGCGCTCGTACGCGAGGCCGAACGCGACGAGCGCGCCGCCGCCGCGCACCGGCCTCGCGTCGCGCGGAGCCAGCGGCCAGAAGCCCTCGAGCACGGCGGCCTCGGCGTCGGCGCGCGTGAGCTCGGCGCTCAGCGTGCCGCCGATGAGCGCCGCGCCGCGGCCGGCGAGCCGGATCGGCACGGCGTCGACGACCGCCGCCCCGAGCAGCGACTCCTTCGCGCTGCGGCACGCGGCGACGAGCGCGGCGAACCGCGCGGCGTCGAGCTCCTTCGTGAGCTTCTTCTCGACGACGTGCGCGAGCGCGAGGTCCATGTTGTCGCCGCCGAGGAGCAGGTGATGTCCGACGGCGACGCGCGCGACCTCGATCGGCCGCGCGTGCGCGCCCTTCGCGGCGGCGCCCTCGGCCTTCTTCACGCGGAAGAGCGAGAGGTCCGTCGTGCCGCCGCCGACGTCGCACACGAGCACGGTCGCGGGACCGTCGACGACGATCTCCTCGAGCTCGCGCGCGCCCTCCTTCGCGAGGTAGGCGTAGAACGCGGCCTGCGGCTCCTCGAGGAGACGCACGGTGAGCGCGGCGCGGGCGACGGCCTCGAGCGTGAGCTCGCGCGCGAACGCGTCGAACGATGCAGGGACGGTGAGCACGACGTCCTGCGCGGCGAGCCGCGCCTTCGGGTGCGCGGCGTCCCACGCGGCGGCGACGTGCGAGAGGACGCGCGCCGCCGCGTCGACCGGCGAGAGCCGCGGGCCGAGCTCGCGCTCCGCGTCCGCGTCACCGCCTGCGCGCCACGGGAGGATCGGCGCCGTGCGATCGACGCGCGCGTTCGAGAGCCAGCTCTTCGACGACGTGACGACGCGCCCGGGCACCTCGACGCCGCGCCGCTTCGCGTACGCGCCCGCGCACCACGCGCCGTCGCCCGCGTGGAACGGCAGGCGCGCGACCTCGCCCTCGAGCGGCGCGTAGAGCGTCGACGCGAGCAGCGGCAGCGCCTCGACCTCGCTCGCCGACACGAGCTGCGGCACGTCGAAGACGCGCGGCGCCGCCGAGCCGTCGCGCGGCGCGTAGGCGACGACGGTGTGCGTCGTCCCGAGGTCGACGCCGACGACGAACCGCGCGCTCACGCGCCGCTCCCGAGCTCGTCCAGTTCGCCGCGCCGCCGGCCCACGGCGAGCAGGCTACACCGCGCCAGGGGCCGCTGCTGCCCGTCCCGTCGCGGACCGAGCCCATGCCGCCGCGTGCGCCGGAGGGTGCGTGACCCCGGAGGCGCGCGCGTCAACTCGAGACCAGGTCTCCGACAAGCACTGCCTCCTCGAGGGTAGAAAGTCCCCACTCAAAATTTGCTTCGATTCCGGACCCACCAAGACGACCCCATCTCGGCGACCACGGCTCGCCAGAACGGGCACCCTTGCTCGAGCCGACCCGCGTGGCGAATTGGCGACCGGTCGCCTGGAGCTACGGAGCGGTCGAGGCGACGGCGCGCTCGAGATCGAGCCTCAGTCGGTGGAGCTCGTCGCCGTCGGTGAAATCCGAGAAGGGGTGGGTCCAGAGCGCCGCCCACTGCACGGCGGCCGAGGTGAACGCGACGCGCGCGCGCACGTCGAGCCGCGTGTGCTTCGCGTCGAGGGGCGTCAGCACGAGCGCCCACGTCGCTTGCCAGAAGTCCGCAGGTCGAGGCGCGTCGAACGGCAGATATTGACCGGTCGCGTGGTCGAACAGGCTCCCGAGGACGAGCGCGCGCGGCGCGTCGGAGCCCAGGGTCGCGGTCGTCCCTTCGTGGCGAGCGGCCATCTCGAGGAGGCGCGGCCACACGAGCTCGGGCGGCGCCGGCAGGGTCACCCCGTGCGTGATCTGCTTGCGCGCGTCGGCGATGACCTCGTCGCCAGGGAGCCTTGCGTCGTTGTCGTCGTGCGCGTCACGCATGACGACGCAACTAGCACGCATCGGTTGGTGCGCGCGCGTGAGCCCGTCGCGCGAGCGCCGCGGACGGCCGTGACTCCGCGACGCCGCGGCGAGGTGGAAGACGCGATGAAGGACGATGTCACACGCGCGTAGGCATCGCGCGCCCGTGCGCGCCGAAGGCCGGCTGAGCGCCCGCCTCGACGCCAGTTTGCCGCATCGCCCGCGCGATCGCGCGTCGCGGTCGGCGACCCTTGCACGACCGAGCGGCGCGCTCGGGGGCAAACTTTCCCCGAGGAGGAGATGGCTACCACGGCCTCGATTACCTGCTCGGGACCAACGCGGACAAGGTCGCCAATCAAGCGCACCGCAACGTGGTCGTCGTCCACCGGGCGCCCGATCCCAGGCCGCCCGAGGGATACCGTCGGTCGACGCCGCGCGGCGACGAGGGTCCTTGACGCGACGAGGCCTCGCCCACGCGGCCGACTGCGTGAAGTGAGCTCGACGACGCAAGAAAGCGATCGGCGGCGCGCGCGAGGCGCTTTCGTCGAGGGGCGCGCGCGGGCACCATGCGCCGATGGGGGACGGACGAACGAGCGCGCGGCGCGTGGACGTCGGCGAGGTCGAGCTCTCGGTGACCACCGGCGGGGACGGGCCGCTCGTCGTGCTGCTGCACGGCTTCCCCGAGTGCTCGTACACGTGGCGACACGTGCTGCCCCGGCTCGTCGACGCGGGCTTCTCCGTCGCCGCGCCCGACCTCCGCGGCTACCGCGCGTCCGATCGACCGCAGGAGCTCGGGGCGTACGCGATCGACAAGCTCGTCGGCGACGTGGCCGGCCTCGCGAAGGCGCTCGGCAGCGAGCGCATCCACCTCGTCGGCCACGACTGGGGCGGTACGCTCGCGTTCGCGGTCGCCGAGCGGCACCCCGAGCTCGTCGACAAGCTCTGCGTCATCGACGGCGCGCACCCCGAGCTCTACCGCACCGGCATGTGGCACGGCGCGCAGCTCCTCCGCTCCTGGTACGTCTTCTTCTTCCAGCTGCCCGCGCTGCCCGAGCTCCTCGTGCGGTCGCGCTTCTACCTCGAGCGCGTGATGCGCGGCGCCGCGCCGGCCGCGTTCCCCGACGACGCGATGCAGCTCTACGTCGACGCGATGCAGGGCCCGGGCGCGGCGACGGCCGGCATCGACTACTACCGCGCCGCCTCGAAGATCGGCCTCTCGGCGCCGGGGATCATCCAGGCGACGACGCACGTGCTCTGGGGCGATCACGACGAGGCCTTGAGCCAAGAGCTCTTGACCGGGCTCGACCGCTACGCGCCGGGCGTCACCGTGAAGCACTTCCCCGGCGCGAGCCACTGGCTCCAGGAGGAGCACCCCGACGACGTCAGCGACGAGCTGCTGCGTTTTTTCCGAGCGCCTTCGTGACGGGCGCGCCGAGCGCGCGCTCGAGGCGGACGCGTCGCGCGATCGCGAACAGCAGCCTGCCCTCGTAGAAGCGGTGGAGGCGCGCGCGCGGGACGACGCGATCGCCGCCCTCGCCCGTGCCGGCGACGCCGAAGAAGACCGACGCCTCGGCCCACGCGAAGAACTTGAGGAGGAACGCGGGCACATCGGGCGTCTTCGCGTCGGGGTTCGATCGCACGAACGTGATGAACTCGTCCTTCGTGATCGCGGCGCGACCGCCCGCCGCGCGCTCGAAGAGCCGCGCGAAGTGCGCCTCGTCGATCTGGCCGGCGGGATCGAACGTGCCGGTGTCGAAGGCGTGGCGACCCTTCAAGATGCCGCCGATCTCGATCGTGAAGAGCGAGCCGCCCGTGCGCTTGCCGAGCGCGACGTTGATGACGGGCGCGAGCACGACCGAGAGGACGAGGCCGACGCCGAGCGCGCGCAGGCCGCCGTACGTCTCGCCGAGGCGCACGTGTCCGTCGCCGCTGCCGTCGAAGAAGGCCGCGTGACGCGCCAAGGGCACGAGATCCCGCTGGACCTCGGCCCGCCTCGCCCACCCCGGTGTCACGGAGCTCACTTTACACGGCTCCCGTCGTTGCCTGGGTGACGCGTTCTCGGATACGTTGGGAGGCCTTAACGGGGGGAGTCCGTCATCCGCGCGCGACCAGAGGCCGAGCCGTTCGTCGGCACAGACCGCTTCGAGGCCGAGGCCCGCCTCGGCGAGGGCGGCATGGGCGTCGTCTACCGCGTGTTCGACCGCGAGCGCGGCGGCGTCGTCGCGCTGAAGACGCTGACGCACATCGATCCGCTCGGGATCACCCAGTTCAAGGAAGAGTTCCGGTCGCTCGCCGACCTCGTGCACCCCAACGTCGTCCAGCTGTACGAGCTCGTCGGCGACGGCGGCGCGTGGTTCTTCACGATGGAGCTCGTCGGCGGCGTCGCGTTCACCGAGTGGGTGCGCGCGGGCGCGAGGCCGGGGCGCGCCGCGCGGGACGGCACGACGTCGATCGTGCGCTACGCGTCCGCGAGCGCGCCGACGCTCGACGCGGGCGCGCTCGACGTCACCGCGCTCGCCGCCGCGAACGCCGTCGCCTCGGCGCCGATGTCCGCGACCGAGGGCGAGATCGATCGCCTCCGCAGCGCGCTCCGCCAGCTCGTCGACGGCGTCGCGGCGATCCACCGCGCGGGCAAGCTCCACCGCGACATCAAGCCCTCGAACGTGATGGTGACGGACGCCGGGCGCGTCGTGCTGCTCGACTTCGGCCTCGCGCGCGACTTCGACCCGAGCGAGGCGCCGCGCCGCGACGAGCTCCTCTTCGGCACGCCCGCGTACATGGCGCCCGAGCAGGCGAGCGAGCGGCTCACGACGCCCGCGTCCGATTGGTACGCCGTCGGCACGATCCTCTTCGAATGCCTCACGGGGACGCTCCCCTTCGAGGGCACCGAGATCCAGATGATGCTCGCGAAGCAGCGCAAGCCCGCGCCATCGCCGTCCGAGCGCGCGAGCGGCGTGCCCGCCGATCTCGACGCGCTGTGCGTGGATCTGCTGCAGACCGACCCCGCCGCGCGCCCCAACGCCGACGAGATCGTCCGGCGACTCGCGCCGGGCACGGGCGACCGCGTCCCGCGGAGGTCGGGTCGCTTCGCCGTCCCGCCGCGCGCGCCGTTCATCGGGCGCGCGGCCGAGCTCGCCGTGCTCGACGCCGCGCTCGACGACGTGCGCGCGGGCAAGCGCCGCACGGTGCTCGTGCGCGGGCCATCGGGCATGGGCAAGTCGGCGCTCGTGACGGCGTTCCTCACGCGGGCGCGGCGCGCGGGCGACACCGTGCTCTCGGGCCGGTGCTACGAGCGCGAGTCGGTCCCGTTCAAGGGCTTCGACGCCGTCGTCGACGCGCTGGCCGCGCACCTCGCCACGCTCTCGCCGGCGGCGCTCGGCGCGGCGCTGCCTGCGGGCGTCGGCGCGCTCACGCGCATCTTCCCGGTGCTGAGGCGCGTCGGCGCGCTCGACGTCGCGCCGTCGTCGCGCCACGTCGACGCCGTCCACCGGCGGCGCCGCGCGTTCGCGGCGCTGCGCGAGCTCTTCGCGGCGCTCTCCGCGCAGTCGACGCTGATCGTGCACGTCGACGACCTGCAGTGGGGCGACGCCGACAGCGCCGAGCTCCTGGCCGAGCTGCTCGCGCCGCCCGATCCGCCCGCGCTCTTGCTCGTCGGCACGCACAGGAGCGAGCTCGCCGGCGGCCCGCTGCTCGACGTGCTCGCGGGCGGCGGCGCGTTCGGCGGCGCGCTCGAGCCCGCGACGGTCGTGTCGGTCTCGGAGCTCTCGCTCGACGAGGCGCGCGCGCTCGCGCTCGAGCTCGGCGGCCCGCGCCTCGCCGCGCGGCCGAACGTCGCGCTCGCGATCGCGCGCGAGTGCGGCGGCAACCCGCTGTTCGTCGCCGAGCTCGTGCGCCACGACGAGGCCCACGAGGGCCGCGCCGACGGCGCCGGACGCGCGCAGACGTCGCTCGACGCCGTCATCCTCGGCCGCGTCGCGGAGCTGTCCGACGCGGCGCTTCGCCTGCTCGAGGTCATCGCGGTCGCAGGTCGTCCGGTCGAGCGCGCGGCGGCGCTGACCGCGGCGTCGCTCGAGCAGGGCGATCTCGGCGCGCTCACGGAGCTCCGCGGCGCGCGGATGATCAACACGCGCGGGCTCGGCCAGCTCGACGCTGTCGAGCCGTTCCACGACCGCATCCGCGAGGCCGTCGTCGGCAGCCTCGCCGCAGACCGCCTGCGCGAGACGCACGCCGCGCTCGCCGCCGCGCTCGCGTCGTCGGGCCGCGCCGACCCCGAGCGGGTGCTCGAGCACGTCCTCGGCGCCGGCGACGAGGTCGCGGCGCGTGATCTCGCGATCCGCGCCGCCGAGTCCGCCGCGCAGAACCTCGCCTTCCGTCGCGCTGCGCACCTCTACGGCGTGGGCCTCGACCTCGGCGCGCCCGACGACGACGGCGCGCTCCGGCGGCGCATGGGCGACGCGCTCGCGAGCGCAGGCCTCGGCGCCGAGGCTGGCCGCGCGTACCTCGACGTCGCCGCGCGGGCGCCCGGGACCGAGGAGGCGATCGAGCTGCGTCGCCTCGCCGCCGAGCACCTGCTGAAGAGCGGCCGCGACGACGAGGGGCTCGCCGTCCTGCGCGCGGTGCTCGCCGACGTCGGCCTCGGCTACGCGGCGACGCGGCGCGGCGCCGTCGCGTCGCTGCTTTACCACCGCGCGAAGCTCCGGATCGGCGGCCTGTCGTTCAAGGAGCGCGCCGCCGAGACGCTCTCGCCCGCGGAGCGCTCGCGCGCCGACGTCGCGTACTCGGCGGCGGTGGGCCTCAGCATGCTCGACACCCTGCGGAGCGCGGACTTCACGGCGCGTACGCTCTCGCTCGCGCTCAAGGCCGGCGAGCCGAAGCGCATCTGCCGCGCGCTCGCGCTCGAGGCGAGCATCACCGCGTCGGAGGGCCTGCCCGCGCGCGAGCGGGCGCAGGAGCTCGTCGCCGTCGCCGCGTCGCTCTCGTACCGCCTCGGCGATCCGCACGTCGTCGCGTTCTCGCGGCTCGCGGGTGCGTACGTGTCGGTGCTCATGGGCGAGTGGCGCGAGGCGCAGCACCGGCTCGTCGAGGTCGAGGCCGTGCTCCGCGAGCGCTGCCAGGGCGTCACGTGGGAGCTCGCGAACACCGAGCTCTGGCTCTGCAACTCGCTCATCCTCTCGGGCGAGCTGGCCGCGTCGGTCGTGCGCGTGAACTCGGTGCGCCGCGAGGCCGCCGAGCGCGGCGACCGCTACACGATGATGCACATCGTCTACCCGATCACGGTGAGCCACATCATGGCCGACGAGCCGGCCGCGGCGCGGCGCGCGCTCCGCGATCTCGTGAGCGACTGGACGCTCGATCGCTACGGCGCGGGGCACTGGGGCGCGCTCGTGTCGGGTCTGTCGCTCGATCGCTACGAGGGCGACGGCGAGGCGGCGTGGGCGCGGCTCGAGCGCTCGTTCCCCGCGTTCGAGCAGAGCTTCCTGCCGCGCGTGCAGATCATCCGCGCGTTCGCGCGCTTCGAGCACGGGCTCACCGCGCTCGCCGCCGCGCGCACGACCGACGCGCGCGTCCGCTCGGCGCGCCTCGCCACGGCCGAGAAGGACGCGCGGACGATGCTCCGCGAGGGCACGCCGTACGCGTCGGCGATGGGCGAGATGGTCGGCGGCCTCGCGGCGGCAGCCCGCGGCGACCCCGGGGCCGCGGCCGCGTCGCTCGGTCGCGCCGTTCGCGGGCTCACCGCGGTCGACATGGGCTACCTCGCGGCGTGCGCGCGCCATCGCCTCGGCTCGCTCCTCGGCGGGATCGACGGCGCCGCGCTGAAGACCGCGGCCGAGTCGTATTTCCAGGAGCAAGGCGTCGCGCGACCGGACCGGTGCCTCGACATGACCGCGCCCGGAGACTTCGCCTGAAGCGCGCTCGGATCAGTCGGCGGGCAAGCGGCGGCGGAGCACGGCGCCGAGGCGCGACATGCCCTCCTCGATCAGCGCCTCCGGGCGGTTCGAGAAGTTGAGGCGCAGGAACTCCCGCCGGACGGCGCCCGGGAAGAAGCCGCTGCCGGGCACGAACGCGACCTTCTCGCGGAGCGCCTCGGCGAACACGTCGTCGGCGCTGAGGCCGCGCGGGAGCTCGACCCACACGAAGAGGCCGCCGTCGGGGTTCGTCCACCGCGTGCCCGCGGGCATGTGCCGCGCGAGCGAGGCGAGCATGGCGTCGCAGCGCGCGCCGTACGCGACGCGGATGCGGCCGACGTGCGCGTCGTAGTCGAAGCTCGCGAGGAGCCGCGCCGTTGCGCGCTGCGCGAGCGTCGCCGTGTGCAGATCCGCGGCCTGCTTCGCGACGGTGACGGCGCGCACGATCTCGCGCGGTCCCGTGAGCCACGCGATGCGGAGTCCGGGCGCGAGCGTCTTCGAGAAGGTGCCGAGGTGCACGACCACGCCCGCGTCGTCGTACGCGGCGAGCGGCGGCGCGGCCTCCCCGCGGAAGCGCAGCTCGCCGTACGGATCGTCCTCGAGCACGACGACGCCGTGGGCCGCGGCGAGCTCGACGAGGCGCGCGCGGCGCTCGGGCGCGAGCGTCGTCCCCTTCGGGTTCTGGAACTCGGGCACGAGGTAGATGAGCTTGATCGGCCGCTCGGCGAGTGCGCGCTCGAGCGCGTCGATCTGCATGCCGCCGTCGTCGCTCGCGATCGGGACGAGCTCCGCCTCGCAGCCGGTGAAGCACTGGAGCGCGGCGAGGTAGCTCGGGCTCTCGACGGCGACGGCGTCGCCGGGATCGAGCAGCGCGCGCGACACGAGGTCGATGCCTTGCTGCGAGCCGCTCGTGATGACGATGTCGTCGACGTGCGCGCGGACGCCGCGCCGGGCGAGGCGCGCGCGGATCCACTCGCGCAGCGGG
>DASYCF010000364.1:0-9539 GCA_036500365.1 Byssovorax sp. | reverse complement strand
GCCCTGGAAGTGGCCTGCCTTGTCGACGACGGGCTCGTGCAGCACGCGGCGGATGAGCCACGGCGGGCCCGCAGAGAGCGCGTGCTCCACGTTCGCACGCGCCGCGTGACCGGGCGGCGCGACGACGGCGACGACGGGCTTCACGACCGGCGGCTTCGGCGAGACCCACGCGGACGGCGGCGGCGACGAGCACGCCGCGCCCAGGCCCGCGCACACGAACGAGAGCGCGGCGACGCGCGCGGAGCCTTCCCGGAGCATGCCTCGACTATGCGTGCCGACGTCGAGGTTGCCAAATTTCGTGCTCGTCCCCGTCTCCGCGCGCGGTAGAACGCTGGCGCATGGGACTCTTCGACAAAGCGAAGCGCCTCCTCGGCCTCGGCGGTGAGGGCGAGGGCGAGGGCGAAGAGCGACCCGAGGGCGCGCCGAGGCCGAAGCCGGCGGACGATCGGCGCGTCGGCGCTCGTGGCCGAGGTGGGCGAGGCGCTCCAGCCGGTCGCCCGCCGCTCGTCGAGGCGCCGCCGCCGTCGCAGACCATCGAAGACGCGCTCGTGCTGCGCGACGCCGGGGATCGCGCCGGCGCGCGCGCGCTCCTCGCCCAGATCGATCGAGGCTCCGGTCTCCGCACCGTGCTCCGCGCCGCCGCCGCGCTCGAGGACGGCGACGAGGGCGAGATCGCGCCGCTGGTCGACGCGGTGCGCGCCGAGATCGACGGGCATCGCCTGCTGCTCCAGCTCGCCGCCGCGCTCGCCGACGCCGAGGTGGCCGCGCCGCTCGTCGCGCGGGCCGCCGCGCGCGGCGCGCCGGACTGGGCCCTCGCGTGGACGCGCGCGCTCTCGAGCGACGAGGCGACGAAGCGCGCCGGCCTCGTCGAGCTCCTCTGGGCGGACGCGTCGCTCGCGCGCACCGTCGCCGCGCGCGATCTCGACGTGGGCGGCGCCGTCGCCGATCCCGCTGCGGCGCAGCGGTACGCCGCGTTCGCGCACGGGCGCGACTCGATCCGTCGCTTCGGCGCGCCGTCGGTCGCGAAGCTCTGCGCGCGCCTCGGTGCCGCGTGAGCGAGCCACACGCCCAGCACCAGCAACGCCGCGCGCGGCTCTCGCTCTTCGCGTTCGACAGGCCCGCGCTCAAGGCGTTCTCCGCGCGGCTCAAGGAGCTCATGGTCGCCGACGATCGCGCCGCGCTCGCCGCCGAGCTCGGCCTCGCGGGGGAGCTCGCGGCGCGCCTCGCGAAGGGGCCCCGCGCCGTCGACTGGTTCCTGCGCGAGGAGACCGACCCCGAGGCGCAGGCGTTCTTCGCCTCGCTCCGCCGCGTCGCGAAGAAGCGCGCGCTCGAGCTCGCGTGGACGAGCGACGCGCCGTCGCTCGAGGGCCGTCTCCGCGCGTTCGAACCGATCCGCGAGGACAAGAGGGTCGCCGAGCTCGTCGACAAGCTGCTCGACGCGTCGCGCATGCCCTGGTTCCTCGTGCGGCCCGGCGCGACGTGCGGCTGGCTGGCTGCCGCGTCGCGCGCCGAGCTCGCGCGTGAGCTCGCCGATCTCCGCCCCGCGCTGACGCCCGAGCTCGCGGCGTTCGCGGACGCGATCGGCGACGTCGACGGCGACGTCGTCGCGCACGACGCGCTGACGTGAACCGCAGGCCGGCCGAGGTGGTCAACGCGCGCGGTGATGGATCGCGCGCGACCCAGTCTGCCGCGGCTCGAACGGCGAAACTCGCGGCTTTGTCCCCGGCACGTGAGGTGCACACATCGCCGGACATGCGCTCCGCGTCGGCCGCCGACCCCTCGACGCGCGCGGGCCTGTTCGCGGTCGCGGCGCTCCTCTGCGGCTGCTCCAGCGGCTCGCCGACGACGTTGATCATCGGCGGGAGCGACGGCGCGGGCGGCGACGCGGCGACGACGGCGACGAGCACGACGGCCACCGGCTCCGGCGGCGCGCCGACGACGAGCGCGGCCACGGGCGGCGGCTCCACCGGCCAGGCGCGCGCGTACTTCCTCGCCACCGTGTACCCCGAGCTCGCGGACAACCCGCTCGGCTCGCCGCCGCACAGCTGCATCGACTGCCACGGCACGCCGTCGTCGAACGGCGCGCCCTCGTACCTCGACAGCGATCCGGCGACCGCGTACCTCGACATCACGAACTTCCCGGGCTTCCTCGCGACGCCGGCGAACAGCGTGCTGATCCAGCGCGGCTCCGTGCAGCACACCGGCCCAGCGATGAGCGCGTCGATGATCACCGACGTGAGCCACTGGCTCGATCTCGAGGTGCAGGAGCGCGGGCTCGGCACGGGCTCGGCGGCCAGCACCGGCAGCGGCGGCGCCGCGCCCGAGACCCTCGAGTCCGCGATCGCCGAGTACGGCCGCTGCATGGACGAGGCGACGTGGCTCGCGCCTCCGATGGGCACCGGCCTCGATCAGCTGCCGAACATGAAGACCGACGACAACTCGGCGTGCAAGTCGTGCCACTCGAGCGGCCAGGGCGGCAACTGGCTGAGCAGCGACACGACGACGACGCCGCCCGATCCCGACAACACGTTCCAGAAGAACCAACAGTTCCCCTATGTGCTGCGCCAGGTCACGGGCACGGTCGACGCGCAGGGCAACTTCGCCGGGCTCGTCGCGGCGCAGCGCTGGATCGACAAGGGCAGCGAGGCGTGCGACCCGACGGTGCAGGAGTGCCACAAGACCTTCACGCTGCCGACGGCCATGGTCGACGGCATCGACTCCTTCGTCGACGCGACGATCCAGAAGTGGTCCGCGCACCAGTGCGGCGCGGGAGGCGGCGCGCCGTGAGCCGCCGCGCGCTGGTCGTCGTCGCGGGCGCGCTCGCGATCGCCGCGTGGGCGGGCTGCTCCGTGCCCGGGCCGACGACGCTCGTCATCGGCGGCGCCTCGTCGACCGACGCGACGGCGGCGGCGACCGGCGCAGGTGGCGCGGGCGGGTCGACGGCGACCGGCGTGACGCCCGGCGCGGCGAAGGCGTTCTTCATCTCGACGGTGTACCCGGACCTCGCCGTGACGCCGGTCGCGTCTGGCGATGCCACGACGTGCGCGACGTGCCACGCGCCGCCGGGCGTCGGCCCCGCGTACCTCGCCGCCGACGCGGAGTCGTCTTATGCAACCATCGTTGCATTTCCAGGCTTCGTCACCTCGCCCGACGACAGCGAGCTCGTCGTCTACGGCAGCGTGCAGCACACCGGCCCGCCGATGAACGCGACGCAGCTCGCCGACGTCACGCAGTGGCTCGAGCTCGAGGTCGCCGAGCGGAGCGGGGGCTCGACGGCGACCGCGAGCTCGACGTCGACCACGGCGGGGACCGGCGCGGGGGGCAGCGATCCGAACGCCGGGATCACGCTGACGCAGGCGCTGACGCGCTACGGGCAGTGCATGGATTTCGGCATCTGGCAGTCGCCCGGCGCGTCGTTCTCGCTCACCGATTTGTCCGCGACGGTGACGAGCTCGGGGCCGTGCTTCGGCTGCCACGAGGACGGGCTCTACGGCAACTGGCTCTCGGACGACGCGCAGGAGACGTTCGCGAAGAACCAGACGATGCCGTACGTCACGCGCCAGGTGAGCGGCGAGAACAACCCGGATGGGAGCTTCAAGCGCCTCGTCCCGGCGCGCCGGTGGATCCTCAAGGGCTCCGAGATTTGCAGCCCCGGCCAGACGCTCTGCCACCCGCAGTACGCGATGACGGCCGACGAGATCGACGCGATCGACGGGTTCGTCACGCAGACGATCGCGCGGTTCGAATCGGGCGACTGCTCGCCGACGAACCTCGGCTCGGGCGGCGGCGGCGGGGCCGGCGGAAGCCCATAGCGAGCCCGCTTCCACGCTTTGCTACACTGCCGCCGGGCGGATGGACGAACGCGAAGAGCTCGAACGGCGCGTGGGCACGATGCTCCGCGGGAAATGGAAGCTCGAGCGCCTCCTCGGCGTCGGCGGGATGGCCGCCGTGTACGTCGGCCGCCACGAGATCGGCCGGCGCGAGGCCATCAAGATCCTGCACCCCGCCTTCGCGAAGGACCGCGATCTCCGCAAGCGCTTCGAACGCGAGGCGCAGGCGGCGAACAAGTTTCGGCACCCCGGCGCCGTCGAGATCCACGACATCGACGTCGCCGAGGACGGCTCGCCCTTCCTCGTGATGGAGCTGCTCGAGGGCGAGAGCTTGGCGACCCGCGCCGAGAAGGGCGCCGTGCCGATGCCCGACCTCCTGCGCTTTGCCGACGAGCTCCTCGACGTGCTCGCGGCGGCGCACGCCGAGGGGATCGTTCACCGCGACATCAAGCCCGACAACCTGTTCGTCATGTCCGACGGCCGGCTCAAGGTGCTCGACTTCGGCATCGCGCGCATGCGCCAGGGCTCCGCGTCGTCGCTCTACACGAAGGCGGGCGCGATGCTCGGCACGCTCTCGTACATGCCGCCCGAGCAGATCCTCGGCGAGGAGGTCGACGCGCGCGCGGACCTCTTCGCGGTCGGCGCGACGATGTTCCGGCTCGTCGCGCGACGACGCATCCACGAGGCGAACAGCGAGACCGACATGGTCGTGAAGATGGCGACGCTCGCGGCGCCGAAGCTCGTCACGGTCGCGCCGCACGCGGGGCGCGAGGTCGGGCTCGTCGTCGATCGCGCGCTCGCGTTCTCGCGGATGGATCGGTACCCCGAGGCGTCGACGATGCAGGCCGACGTGCGCGCCGTCCGCGCGGGCCAAGAGCCGCCGCACGCGGCGCGGCTCGCGTCGCTGGGGCTCGACCCCGCGCAAGGCGCGCCGTCGCCGACGCGATCGGCGTCGCAGGCCGCGCTGCTCGCCGAGGCGACGCGCATCGCTGCGCCGCCGACGCACGACGAGGCGATGGGCCCGCCGAGCGTGATCGCGTCGCGCGCCGTCGCGCCCGCGTCGACGCGCGTCGTCGCCCCCGAGCCTGCGCCGCCGAGCGCCGGCGCGTGGGCACCTCGCCCGGCGGCGCCCAGCGCGCCGCGGCCGCCGTGGGTGTACGCGCTCGGCATCGGCGCCGTGCTCATCGTCATCGGCGGCGTGCTCGGCTTCTCGTGCTCGAGCGGCGAGGGTCACCCGGAGGCGAGGCCGCAGGAGGGCGCGCCGCCGCCGCCGCCGCAAGACGAGCCGCGCGGCATGCACAAGCAGCAGCCCGGGCCGCAGCACCACCGCCACCCCCACTAGACCCCGAGCCCGACGCCGGGCTCGGTGCGGGCTCGGGCTCGGGCTCGGGCTCGGGCTCGGCTCGGGTGCGGGCTCGGGCGCGGGCGCGGGCTCGGGCTCGGGTGCGGGCTCGGGCTCGGGCTCGGGTGCGGGCTCGGGCTCAGGCTCGGGCTCGGCTCGGGTGCGGGCTCGCTCCCGAGAGCTGCGTCAGCTATTTCGCGCGGACGGTGGAGGCGCCGCTCGCGCTCTTCTTCACGGACTTCGGCGCGCCCGCGAACGTCACCGTCGACGCGCCGTCGGCCGCGGCGTCGACCTCGTCGGTCGCATAGCCCTCGGTCGTGCTCGCGCCGTCGGCCTCGAGGCGCGCGCTCTTCGCATGCAGCGCGGCGGCCGAGATCGTCGAGGCGCCGTCGGCCTTGAGCGTCGCCTTGCCGACCTCGCCCGCGATCGTCATCGTGTCGGCGCCGGTCGCGTTGGCGGTGAACGTGTCGCCCTTCACGCCCTTCACGTCGACCTTCGTCGCGCCGGACGCGGACACGGCGTCGACTGCGGGCGCGGCGACGGTCACGCGGATCGTCTTCGTCGGGTTCGTGATGCCCTCGGTCGAGAGGCGCAGCGTGCCGGAGTCGACCGAGGTCTTCACGTGCGTCAGGAGGTTGTCGTCGGCCGTGACCTCGACCTTCTGCGCGCCGCCGACGGTGACCGTGACCTCGAGCGCACCGCTCGCGTCGACGGCGTGGAACGCGGGCACGGTGCGCGCCTCGGTCTTCATCGTGCCGCTGCCAGAGATGCCGCCGAGGTCGACGTGGCACGCGGCGAGCGTGGCCACGACGCCGATGATCCCGAGCGTTTCGAAGGTCTTCATGCGCGCTCCTCCGCGAGCTCCCGCTCACGCTCGACCGCGCATAGCATGGCCCGCGTGAAAGTTCGTGGGACGTCACTCGCGCTCGCCTCGACCCTCGCGCTCCTCGCGGCCTGCACGGACGCGCCGCCGGCGCGCGCGCCCGACGCGCCCGCCGCCGCGGCGGCTGCGGGGCCCGCTGCGAGCGCGATGCCGGCGACGGTCGACGACCTCGCGACGCTCGTGCCGATGTCGGCGGTCGGCGTCCTCGAGCTGCCCGACGTCGCGAAGGTGGTGGCGACGCTGACGCCCGCGCAGCGCGGGCTCGCGACGCTCGGTCGACCCGCCGCCGAGCGCGAGGTGGCCGACAAAATGGGCGTCTCGGCGGACCTCGTGCGCGATCTCGGCGACGCGTTCGAGCGCGCCGTCGCGTTCACCGACGGCAACGGCTTCGCCGTCATCGCCCGGTTCTCGGACGGCGGGCCACCGAAGCAGCTCGTCGCGCAGATGGATCCGCAGCCGGCCGCGAGCGCGCCCGGCCGCGCCGTCTTCCATCCGCGGAGCTCGAGCCGCTTCGTCGTCTGGTACGACAAACCGCGCGTCATGGTCGTCTCGACGTCCGCCGAGCTCGCGTCGCGCGTGGACCGCGTCGCGGAGCACGCCGAGAAATCGTTCGCCGAGAGCCCGCGCAGGCTGCCGCCCGATCCGATCGCCCTGCGCGCGTACGGGGACCTCGGCGCGCTCGCCGCCGGGCAGCCCGACGCGGCGGGGCTCGTCGACGCGGGGTCGAGCGCGCGCGCGTCCGTCTCGCTCGACCTCGCCAACCTCGCGTCGAAGCTCGAGCTGTCGCTCGTCGGCGATCGGCTGCCGCGGCTCGCGACCGTGCTCGCGCCGCGCGTCCCCGCGCTCGCCGCGCGCCTGCCCGACGAGACCGTCGCATTCGCGACGATCAGCCTCGAGCGCGACCACGGTCGACCTCTGGACGAGGCGGTACGACCCGCCGCGACGCTGCGCGATCTCGTGAGGGAGCTCACGCGGCCGGCCGGCGCCGACGGCGCGGTCGCCGCGCGCTTCGAGCAGGGCATGAAGGGCGCGCTCGGCTTCGACTTCGACGACCTCGACCGCATCGTCGGCGGCGAGCTCACGATCGCGATCGCCGCGACGCCGCACGCGCACCTGAGCACGGCGCGCACGAACGACCTCGCGCGCGACGCCGCCGTATACGTCGTCCTCGAGCTGCGGGACGACGCGCGCGCGAAGAAGCTCATCGCCGCGATCGCGCGCGAGGCGAAGAAGGACAAGTCGCCGGGTTACAAGGTCACGAGCACGCCGACGTCGATCCGATGGACCGCAGCGCGCGGCGACGACCCGCCGATCCGCCTCGATCTGCACGCGGGCGCGATCCTCCTCGCGGTCGGGGCGCAGAAGCTCATCGATCGCGCGTCGGCCTCGCTCGATCGCAAAGAGCGGACGCTCGGGGCGAGCGCGGCGTACGCGAGCACCTCGTCGGTGCTGTCGCAGGGCGCCGAGGGCTTCCTGTGGATGGACACGGACCGCATCGCCGAGGGCATCTCGCCGACGATCCCGAAGACGGGCAAGGTCGGCACGTCGCGCGCGGTGCTCGGCTCGAGCGGCCGCGGGCTCGAGCTCGACGTCGACGGCCAAGGCGGCGCCGACGTCGCCATCGTGGGCACGCTCGCGGCGCTCGGCATCTACGGCGTGCAGCGCTACCTCACGAGCGCGAAGACCGCCGAGGCCAAGAACACCATCGGCGCCATCTCGCGCGCCGCCGTCGCCGCGTACGAGCGCGAGGCCCTCGGCAGCAGCGGCGCGGCGGTGACGCACAAGCTCTGCAAGAGCGCGCAGGCCGTGCCGCGCGCCGTACCCGCCGGCGTGAAGTACATGCCGAGCGCGAAGGCCGGCCAGGACTTCGAATCCGGCTCGGAGGACGCGGGCTGGCGTTGCCTCCACTTCGCGATGACCGCGCCGCACTATTACCAATACGAGTATCGCCAAGGTGGCCCGTACAAGGGCCCGAAGCGCGGCGGCCCCGACCCCGGCCCGGGCGGCTTCGAGGTCTCGGCCGAGGGCGACCTCGACGGCAACGGCAAGACGAGCCTCATGACGCGCACCGGCCGCATCAAGAACGGCCAGATCGTGCTGTCGACGGAGCTCTTCGTCGTCGACGAGAACGAGTGAGCGCCGACGCGCGATCGCCTTACCGCGGCGTGCTCGTGGTGCTCGGCGTCGTCGCAGCGCTCGGGCTCCTCGTCGTCGCGGCGGCGCCGTTCGCGTGGACGCAATACAAGGAGTCGCGCGTCCGCAGCGTCGCGACCGCGTGCAAGCCGATCGAGGCGGCGGCAGAGCTCTACCTGACCACGAGCAAGGGCGCCTGGTGTCCGACGCTCGAGGACCTGGTGCGCGCCGGGATGCTCTCGACGAAGGACGTCGACGATCCGTGGGGCATGCCGTTCTACGTCGTGTGCGAGGGCGGCTCGATCCGCGCCTGCTCGAGCGGCGGCGCGCGCAAGTACAACACGCCCCATCAGATCTGCGACGACTTCACCGAGCGCGACGTGCGCCGCGTCGCGAGCCTCGGCGGCCCGACCGACGACGACTGACCGAGCCTCACCGCCAGACCTCACCCCCCTAGCCCCCCTCTCCATCACGGTAGAGGGGGCTTGGGGGGTGAGGTTCAGACGACCACCGAGGCGGGCCGGGCTAAGGTGCGGGGCGTGCGGCTCCTCCTCGTGCACACCGGCGGCACGCTCATGATGCGCGGCGGCGACGTCGCGCCGCTCGCGCCCGACGACTACACGCGTGATCTCCTCTCGGAGCTGCCCGTGCTGCGCAAGATCGCCGAGATCGAGACGCGCATCCTGTGGAACCTCGACTCGAGCAACGTGCAGCCGCACCACTGGGTCGAGCTCGCGCGCGGGCTGCACGAGGCGCTCGCGGGGCGGCGCTACGACGGCGTCGTCGTCGTGCACGGCACCGACACGATGGCGTACACGGCGAGCGCGCTCGCGTTCCTCTTGCCGGGGCTCGATCGGCCGGTCGTGCTCACCGGGTCGCAGACGCCGCTCGCGCTCGTGCGCAGCGACGCGCGCGCGAACCTCGTCGACGCGTGCCACCTCGCGACGATGGGCGTGCCCGAGATCGGCATCGCGTTCGGGTCGCTGCTCCTCCGCGGTTGCCGGGCGACGAAGCTCGACGCGTGGGGGCTCGGCGCGTTCGGGTCGCCGTCGTGCGCGCCGCTCGCCGAGCTCGGCGTCGACGTCCGCCTCGGCGATCACGCGCTGGCGCCGCGCCCGCTCGCCGCGTTCGACGCGCGCATCGAGCCGCGCGTCCTCGTCGTGCGCCTGTTCCCCGGGCTCGATCCGCAGCTCCTGCTCGGCGCGCTCGCGGTCGGCGTGCGCGGGCTCGTCGTCGAGGCGTTCGGCTCCGGCAACGTGCCGATCCTCGAGAACTCGTTCGTGCCGGTGCTCGCGCGCGCGGCCGAGACCGACGTGCCCGTCGTCGTCGTGAGCCAGTCGCCGCGCGGGCT
>DASYCF010000363.1:0-5456 GCA_036500365.1 Byssovorax sp. | reverse complement strand
GGCGAGCACGGCTGGGCGCTGCTCGTGCTCGACCCGTTCGCGAGGTGGGCCGGCGACGACGCCGAGAAGGACAACGCCATCGCGACGCGAACCGTCCAAGCCTCCGAGTCGCTCATCCGCGCGCCCGGCATGCCCACCGTGCTCGTCGCGCACCACGTGTCGCAGGACGGCGCGCGCACGGGCGCGGTGACGGCTCGCGGCGTCACGGGCATTCGAAACGGCTACCGCTGGGAAGCCGCCCTCACGCCCGACGGGTCCGACGTCCTGTTCCGGCAGTCGAAATCAAACTATTCGCGTCCGATGCTCGACCCGCTGCGCTGCGTCCGGGGCGAGGGCGGCGTCCTGCGCGTCGCCACCCCCGCCGAGGAAGCCGAACGTGCTGCGCGTGTCGAAGCCAAGGCGGACGAACGCGCAGCCAGCAAAGACCGTCGTCGCGACGAGCACGCCGCCAAACGTGCGGATGCCCTCGGCCGTCGTATCGCCGCCGCGGCGAACGACGAGTGGCAGTCAGCCGCGGCCCTCGCCGCCCGCGCCGCCCTCGACAAGAACGACGCGAGCTTCGCGGCGCAAGCCGCCGTCGCCGCGGGGCTCCTCACCGAAGGCTCCCCCGCCAAAGGGCACGCACGCTACCGCCGCCCGACGTCGTAACTTGTGTCCGGATGTATCCGGATGTTTCCGTGGGCGGAGTCATCCGGATACAGAGGGGCGGGCGCGTCGCAGACGCCCCCTGTGTCCGTCCGGTTGTCTCTCTAGGGTGTGGGGGAAACGGACGGACACAGAACCTCGACGTGCGCTCCCCGAGGTGTACGCCGGAGCGGATACGCGATGGCAGTCCGGACGTAATGACGCACCGCTCACGTGCGCCGACTCGACGCGTTATGACGATTCGTGGCACGCGCTCCCTTCGGCCACGGCGCGTCGTGCGCAAAAACGGCCGTGTAATGCATGTAAACCTTGTCAACGCGGCGCAATCGTCACGAAAACAAGGGTGTTCCGTGCGTCATGCGCAAAAGGCTTGTAAACAAGGCCTTTTCGCAACGCGTGACGGGTCGCAGGCCCGTGGCCAGCGACGTGCGCTTTGACGCGGCGGGGGGTACCGGGGGTCGTTTTCCTGCGCGACGCGTCATGGGCCTCGTCCGATACTGGGTCGACCAACGCGAGGAGCATCGCCGGCCGCCTAGGCCACTCGACCGCGACGCCGCCCCGTTCGGCCGCGCCGCCGTCGTCGACGCGTCCTAGGCACCGCTGCGCTCGACGACGGGCCCATCCGGGGGGTCTCTCGCCGGCGCCGGCGACGACGACCCTCCCAGGTGCGTCGCTCTACAAAAATAATATTGACTCGCCATGTTTCATGTGAAACATGAATGACAGCAAACGGACAGCGCTGCTAATTAATGGGAGTCAACAAATACATGAGCGAGACGACGAAGCGCGGCCGAGGTCGGCCGCCGCTGCCCGATGCGCGACGCCACGCGGTCGTGATCCGCGTGACGGACGCGGAGCGCGAGGAGCTCTTCTGCTCGGCGCTGCGCGCGGGGTTGCCGCTCGCGGAGTTCTTGCGCCGCGGGGCCGGGCTCACGCGCGGCGATGCGGGTGCGTCGCCTGCGACGTCGAGGCGGGCGTCGTGAACGCGCTCGAGCGCGACCTCGTGCGGCACGTCATCCGCTGCCGGCTCAATGGCTACGGCCCGGGCGAGGCCCAGGCGTTGAAGAAGCTTCGCCGCGTTATGGGGCCCGAGCGCGCCGACCGTGAGCTCGCGCGCATCGCTGCGCCGTCGGCTCGCCCGGCCGCGCCCAAGTCGGCGGCGAAGCGCAAGCCGCCGCATCGGCTCCACGCGGCCAGGCCCGCGCCCAAGCCCGACGACCTCGACGACGACGACAACACGCTCGACCCCGAGGCGTCGGCCGCCGCGGCGGCCATGCCGAAGCTGAGGCACATCGATCCGTGCTTCGACGCGGGCCCGGCCCCGCTGTTCATGGCGCGGCCGACGGCGCTCGAGCGGGCGCGGGCCGACGTGGCGCGTGCCGCGGGCATGCCGGACGACGTCGCGCGGACGCTCACCGACGCCCATCTCTGCGGCCTCGCGCCGGCGTTCGGGGCGATGACGAAGGGATCCAGCCGATGAGCACCGACACGAAGCCCGAGCCCTCGCCGGTCACGCTCGACGCGCTCGAGCGTGAGGCGTTCGCCGCGATGACGCCGATCGAGCGCCTCACGTGGACGATGCAAAAGCGCACGCTCGAGGCGACCGAGCAGCAGAACGCGATCCTGGCCTCGGCGCATCGCGCGACGACGAACCACACGCAATTCGCCGCCGAGGAGAAGTTGAGGCAGGCAGACGAACGTCACACCGCGATCGCGCAGGGCCGCCGCGCGTGGCACGCGCGGGTCTCCGTCTCGCTCGAGCTCCACGGCGTCGCTGACGCACCGATCGTCACGATCCACGCGGTACTCGGCGGCCATGTGAACGGCCCAGCTGAGGAACTTGCGGGGGCACACCGCGTGAGTTCGATCGCCGGTTGGGAGATCGAGCCCGCCGAAGCCGTGCTGCGCGCCGATGTCCTCGCGCCGCACGCCGGAGCCTTCGAAGAGCTCGCGCGCGCGGGCGACGGCGCGGGCCGCCAAGCCATGGAGCGGGCGCTGCTCGGGCGAGGTATGGCGGGCATGGTGGGCCTCAAATCGCGCATCTGGCGAGAGATTACGCGGCCGACGATGCAGCGCTTGATCCGAGGCCCCGCGGGGACCCTCGAGGACCTCATCGCGCGCGGCGCATGCCAGCTCACGGGCGAAATCAGCGTGAGCGAGACCGCGCCCGGCGTCGTGGTGAACCCGCCGTGAGCGCCGACGCGTTGGCGCGCTTCCTCTGCGCTCGCTGCTCGTGCGCGAGCGGTGAGCCGTGCAGCGCGTGCGCGGCCCTGATCGCGTCGGGGGAGTGCCGCGGACCTCTGCCCGTGAGCGAGATCCCGCGCGCGCACCACCCGCGCGACTGCGCGCTTTGCGCCGGGTCCGGGCCGGTCCCGGCCTCGGAGGCGAAGTTCTGCGACTTCCACCGCGCGGGTGGCGCGCGTCGACGTCGCGCACGTCGTGAGGACGAGTGGGATCGCGCGCCCGCGCCTGCCACGCCGGGCGTGAGCTCGCGAGCCCTCGAATCGATCTGGTGTCGGTGATGAACTTCGACGCGCACCTTGCCGCCGTTGCTCAGTCGCTCGAGTGGGTGGACGTTGGCCCGCTGATCGTGATCGGCGTCGGCGAGCGCGAGGCGACGGCGCTGCTCGTCGCGATGATCACGGGCGGGCGGGCGCGCGGCGCCGAGCTCGCCGCGTCGCTTCAGGTCGCCGTCGACGGCCAGCGCGCGCGCGTGGAGCGGCCGTCGTGAGCGCGATGACCGTGTGGGTCGTTCAGGTCGCCGGTCGGCCCTCGATCATGGTCAAGGGCGAGACCGTGCAAGATGCGCTCGACGCCTACGCGCGGTCACGCGGCTTTCGCGACTTCGCGACGAGCGGCATGCGACTCGACGACAAGACTTCGGCGCTCGGCGCGCGGGACGGACGGGACTCCATCCCGCGCGCCAAGCCCGATCTGTGAGGTAACGCACGTGTCCTCTCCCCGCCTCGGTCTCGCGCCCGTGCTCGGGCTCACACGCGCGCTCGCCGTGAGCCCAAGCAACTCGGTCGACGACCCGAGCGGCCCCTTCGACGCCGTGCTCGTCGCGGTCGCCGGCAACGTGAGTTGCCTCACGTCGTCGGGCGACACGGTCGCGGTCACGGCGGCCGCCGCGGGCGCGGTGATCCCGGTCGCGATCGTGAGGGTCAACGTGACGGGCACGTCGGCGACGTGCGTTGGATTGCGGCGCTAGCCGTGGCCCTCGCCGAAGCCCACGCGCGGGTGAGCGTTCGCGATGCGCTCCGCGACGACGACGCCGCGGTCGAGCGGATGCGCGAGCGGCTCCGCGCCCGCAGCGACGAGCTCGCCGCTGAGCCCGCTCGAGCGCCCATGACCTTGCGGGAGCGGCTCGTCGCCGAAGGCCTGCTCGCGCCGCGCGGACGTCTCGCCGATGCGCCGGTCGACTTCGCGCCCGCTGACACGGCGTACTTGCCGATTGACGGCCCGTGGCGCGCGGTGGCGCGGACGACGACGGCCGACGAATTCGAGGCGCTTGAGGCCGTGCAAGGCGGCCGCCGTCGGTGGCTGGCGTGACCCGGCGCGCGCGCGACACGCGGCCGCCCGCGCCGGCGCGCGACCGGGCCGGCCACGGCGGGATGACGCTGCGCGAGATCGCGCGAGAGCTCGGTTTGAGCCCCGAGCGCGTGCGGCAGATCGAGGCGGCCGCGCTCGCCAAGCTGGCGCTCGCCGTCGACCCATCATGGCGACCCGACGACGAGGAGCGATGACGCCGCCGAGCGCCGAGCGCGCGCGCCACGAGGCGCTCCTTCGCGAGGAAGCCGCCGACGAGGACGCGGAGGCCCTCGCCGCAGAAGACCGCGCGTGGGCCCCGCGGGCGGGCACGGACGACGTGATCGACGTCGTCGTCGACGTCCCGATCCGCTCGCCGCTGAACGGGCAGCACAGTGGATGGCTCGCGGTCTCGGCGCGTCGCCGTGTGGAGCGACGGGCCTTCGAAGATGCGGTCGGCGGGCTCGTAGCCCCGGTGTGGGATCGCTACTTCGTCACGCTCGAGCGGGTCGGCGCGAACCCGATGGACACGGACAACCTCGCCGCGGGGTTCAAGACGATCCGCGACGCGGTCGCGCGGTGGCTCCGACTCGACGACGCCGACGATCGGATCGTGTGGAGCTACGCGCAGCGGGTCGAGCGCGTGCGCGACGACACCCCGCGAACGAAGCACGCATGGCGGGCGTGGTGCCGTGTCGTCGTCGCCCCGACGGCCGAGCTGGCCGGCGTCGTCGACGACGGCGTGGAGAGCATCGCCCCGAGCCCCGACAAGGACGCGCGGCGGATCCTGCCGTGCACGCGTGGTTCGCGACCGGCGCCGCCCGAGCTGCCGAACGGCGACCACGTGCGCACGATCGAGCTCGGCCGCCGCGATGGGAAGTCCTCGCGGTTGGTCGCGTCGCTGCGCGTGCTCTTGAAGCCCTCGGGGCGCGGTACCAGCCTGCCAGCTGGCGCGCGCTTCGTCCGCTTGTCGATCAACTGGGAGACGGCGGGCCCGACGCCGTGGCGCACCGTCGGCACCGTCGTTCGCATGGACGAGATCGATCCGCTCGTCGCCGCCCTGCTCGCGTTGAAGGACGAGGCCTTGACGTAGGCGCCGCGAAGGCGTACGTTAGGCGTATGCGAATCAAGGCGAATCTCACGCTCGACCCGACGTGGAAGGACCGCGCCGAGAAGATGGCCGAGGCGCGCGGGCTCTCGCTGTCCGTGTTCGTGGAGCAGCTCGTGCGCGCCGAGCACGAGCGTCAGGCGAAGGAAGAGCGCCGCGAGCGACGGGAAGGCCG
>DASYCF010000362.1:0-3200 GCA_036500365.1 Byssovorax sp. | reverse complement strand
CGTCGATGCCGAAGTGCGAGGGCGCGCCCGCCATGCCGACGCCGAAGCCGCGCGGGAGCCGCTGCGGATTGACCCGGAGCAGCACGCGCGCCGTCGCGCCGCGGGCGCGCGCGACCTCGGCCAGCGTGCGCATCTCGTCCACGCTCTCGACGATGATCTCGCCGCAGCCGACCTCGACCGCGCGATCGAGCTCCCAGCGCGTCTTCGCCGGGCCGGAGAAGCTGAGGCGCGCCGGCTCGTAGCCGCTCTCGAGCGAGGTCTCGAGCTCGCCTCCGCTCGACACGTCGAGCGCGGCTAGGTGCGGCGAGAGCTTGCGGAGGAGCGCGCGGTTCGGGTTCGCCTTCACCGCGAACGACAGGCCGAAGCGGCCGCCGAAAGCGTGGCGCAGGACGGCGGCGCGCTCTTCGACGCGCTCCCAAAGGTAGACGTACGCCGGCGTGCCGATCGTCTCGGCGACGGCGCGGAGGACGTCGTCGACCGTTGCTCCGAGCGAGGCGGGATGGGGCTCTGGGGCTTTTGGCCCCATCAGGAGCGCTCCGAGCACGCGCGCACGATGACGGGGCGATCGAGCTTGCCGTTCGCGTTGCGCGGCATCTCGCCCGACCACACGTGGATCTTCGCCGGCTGCATGAACGTCGGCATCTTCTGGCGGCAGAAGATCGCGAGCGCCGCCTCGTCGACCGGGGCGCCCTCGAGGCCGCTCACGGCGACGTGCACGACCTCGCCGAGCTCCTCGTGCTTCACGCCGAACGCGACGCAATCGCCGACGGCGCGGCTCTCGTACACGACGTCCTCGACCTCGGTCGGGCTCACGCGGTGGCCGCTGCACTTGATCATCGAGTCGGTGCGGCCGACGAACCAGAGGAAGCCGTCCTCGTCGAGGCGCACGCGGTCGCCCGAGTAGCAGACCTCCTCGTCGCCGATGAGGTGCCGAAGCTCGGGGCACGGCTTGATCTTCTCGGCCGTCGCCTCGGGCTTGCCCCAGTAGCCGAGGCTCACGAGCGAGCCGCGGTGCACGAGCTCCCCCTCCTCGTTCGGGCCGGCGACCGCGCCGTCCTTGATGACGAAGATCTCGGCGTTCGGGATCGCCTTGCCCATCGACCCCATCTTCTCGTGGAAGAGCTCGGGCGGCAGGAACGTGCTGCGGAACGCCTCGGTCAGGCCGTACATCAGGAAGATCTTCGTCCCGGGAAAGACCTCGGGCATCGCGCGCAGGATGCCCGGCGGGATCGCGCCGCCCGAGTTCGTGACGTAGCGGAGCGAAGGCAGGGGCACCTTCTCGATCTCGAGGTAGCGCACGATCGGGATCCAGAGCGGCGGCACGCACGCGAGGCCGGTGCAGCCGTGGAGCGCCGCGGCCTTCACGACCTCGCTCGCCATGCTCACGCCCTGCAGCACGACCTGGCCGCCGACGAGCAGCATCGTCATGAGCTGGTTCATGCCGTAGTCGAAGCTGAACGGCAGCACGCTGAGGAGCCTGTCGTCCCTCGTGTTCTCGAGGTACCGCGCGACGCTGCGCGCGCCCTGCACGATGTTGAGGTGCGAGAGCACGACGCCCTTCGGCTTGCCGGTCGACCCCGAGGTGTAGAGGATCGCGGCGACGTCGGCGTCGATCACCTTCGTCACGGGGCAGCTCGCGTCGGGCACGTCCTTCCACGCGACCATGCGGTCGTGCGCCGGCGTCTTGCCGCGGACGAGGATGCGCTCGATCTCCGAGGGGATCGACGGCTGCTTCGCCATCTCCGCGGCGCGCCGCCCCTCGACCACGACGACGCGCGAGCCCGAGTCGAGCAGGCTGTAATAGAGCTGGTCCAGCGTGCGCTGGTGGTTCACGTTGACGAAGACGCCGCCGACGCGCGCGATGGCGAACGTGGCCACGACCTCCTCGATCGACTTGAGGAGGTGGACGCCGACGCGGTCGCCGCGCTTGACGCCTTGGGCGGTCAGCCAGCTCGCGAGCGACTCGACGCGGGCGCCGAGCTCGCCGTACGTGACCCGCTGCGTTCCGTCGACGAGCGCCACGCGATCGCGCGCGACGTCGTCGTCGAGGTTTTGCTCGAGCAGATCGTGGACGCTCGTGGAAAGCATGCGGCGCGGGAGCTTGCCCCGAGCCGTCGAGAGGGTCAATCCGCGAGGTCGAACTCTCCCGCGTCCTCGGCGGTGGCCTCGAGCGACACCGTCTCGACCTCGTCGGCGTCCGAGTCCGGGGTCGCGGTCGCGACAGCCTCGACCTCGTCGTCGCTCGCGAACTCGTCCTCGTCCTCGTCCTCGTCGACGGGCGTGGTGAGCACGGGGAGGCGGCGCTTGCCGACGGGTCCCTCGTCGACGTAGTCGCGGAGGGCCATCATGTCGCGGAGCGCCTCGAGCTTCGCGAGCGCCTTCACCTCGACCTGACGGATGCGCTCGCGCGTGAGGTTCATGATCGCACCGACATCCTCGAGCGTCGTGCCGCCGCGATCGGCGACGTCGAGCGCGCACGTCTCGTTCATGTCCCAGACCTCGAGGTCGGGGAAGTTCAGCTTGATCGCGCCGGTGCGCGCCGAGACATCGAGGAAGAGGTGGTGCTTGCACGAGACGTACGGGCACGGCCGCGCGCCCTCGGCGCACTCGGCGCGCGTGCGCGGCTTGTAGTAATCGGTCTCCGGATACAGCATCCGGCCGATCTCGAGCTCGCGCTTCGTCATGCGCTTGACGCTGATCGTGCGCGCGCGGATCTCGCGCTTCCGGCGCGAGCGGCGCTGCTCGCGCGTCATGGCGCCGCCCTCGACCGCCGGCGCGAGCGCGAGCGCCCCGTCGACGCCGAGATCGGCGTCCGCTCCAGCGACGTCGTCGCTCACCTCGATACCCGCCTCGTCCCCGCCGAATTCCAGCTCGCCCTCGATGATCGACATGCGCTGCCTCCAATCCCGACCCTGATTCCGTCTTGGCGACGCACGTGTCCCGTGATGCTCGGAGCCTGTCCGCGCACCAAGGGCACTGCACAAAAAGCCTTTGCGACGCGCTGACGCGCCGCGAGCGAGCCGTTCGATCGGGCCCGCGTTACTTCCGCCCCGAGCTTGTTTCCCCGACGGGGCCGCCTCGGCCCCGCCCGCGCTCCAGCGGAGCGCTACCCCGCCGACGCAGTCCGCTTGGCGAGCCGGTGCTGCGTCATCAACCTCTCCTCGATCGTCGAGAGCTTCGTGAGCAGGTCGCGAGCGAGA
>DASYCF010000361.1:0-1747 GCA_036500365.1 Byssovorax sp. | reverse complement strand
CCGCCGACGATCCCGAGGAGCTCGCGTCGATGGAAGAGGTCGAGCGCCGCTACGTGCTCCGCGTGCTCGAGGCCGCCGCCGGCAACAAGAACCACGCCGCGCGCATCCTCGGCTGGGACCGAAAGACCCTCTACCGCCGCCTCGAGCGGTGGGAGAAGGAGCGCTGACGCGCCTCAGTATGACGACGAGGGCGGCAGCGGGCCCCGCAGGAGGAGGTTCAGCGCGATGGTGCGCAGATCGTCGATGTCGAATGGCTTGTCGAAGAGCACGGCGTCGAGCGCCTTCGCGCGGCGGCGGAGCTCGTCGTCGACGAACGCGGTCATGAGGATCACCGGCGTGCGCCACTGCGCGCGGCGCAGCGTCTCGACGACGGAGAGCCCGCTCGCGACCGGCATGCGGATGTCGCTCACGACGAGGTCGAACACGGTGCGCGCGTCGAGCTGCTCGTAGGCCTCGGAGACCTGCACGATGAAGCGCCCGCCGTCGCACACCTCGACGACGTCGTAGCCGTCGAGGCGCAGGGCGCCCGCGACCAGATCGCGCATGTCGTCGTCGTCCTCGGCCACGAGCACGCGACCGGAGGCGCGCACGAACGGGATGCGGCGGGGCAGCCGCGGAAACAGCGGGGGCGGCTCGATGTCGGTGGGCATGACGGACCTCGCTCGTGGCGTTTGCGAACGCCATGCCGAGCGCCGGGCAGAGGACCGTGCCCGCGATCGCCTCACGATCGTGCGCCTCGAGCGCCGCGCCGCCACGGGGCAGAACGGAACTTGTCCCGACACGTCACTCCTTTTGCGGTACGGCGTGCGCCTCGAGGAACTCGGGAGACGGCGCATAGACGGTGTCGCGCCCGAAATGCGTGACCGCGACGAAATCCTTGGAAAAGTGCGGATCGCGAGCGAACGGCGGCGCGGCCGACGACGACGCGACCACGTAGTCGGCACCGAGCTGGGTGAACATCGCCGTCAGGTCCTTGTAGCCGAGGTTCGGGTCGTACCAGTGGTAGCCGACGCCCGTCGTGTACTGGGCGATCATCTGCGGCTGACGGTAGACGACGACGATGCGCCCGTGCTCCGCGCGCTCTTTGTTGAGCCAGTCCGCGATCGCCGGCGTGGGCGGATCCTGCTCCTTCTCGATCGCGACGAGCTGCGCGCGGATGTCGGTGACGCCGCCGTAGATGCTGCCGCAGAGCGCGAGCGTGCCGAGCGCGACCCAGATCGACGGCGCCTCCGTCAGGAGGAGCACGAGGGCGAGGAAGATCGCGAAGACGCACGTCATCGCCTGGCGCGCCGCGAACACCCACTCTCCCGAGGCGTCCTTGAACATGTGCAGCGTGTGAATCGAGAGGAGCCCGGCCAGCGCGAGCACGACGACGTAGGCCCAGCTCACGCCCTCGGGCCGGCGGAGCCACGCGACCGCGGCGCGCACGTCGTCCCTCGTGCGGCGGCGGTAGGCCTTGATGAAGAGGAGAGGCACCGCGAAGAGCACCGCCCACTGCGCGGCGTAGTACTGCTTCGAGTAGCTCATCGTCTCGGTGCCGAAGGCGATGGAGACGCCGGACCAGCGGTCGAGGATCCACCTCCAGAGGCCGGCGACGGGGCGCACGGTGCGGAGCGGCGAGATCGCCTTCGTGTACTGCACCTCGTCCCAGCGCAGCATCGCGCCGAGCGTGAAGTGCGGCGACGTCTCCTTCAGGTATCGGTAGTGCGGCCACACGACGATCGCGAAGGCGACCGCGGCGCATGCG
>DASYCF010000360.1:0-3547 GCA_036500365.1 Byssovorax sp. | reverse complement strand
GGCAGCTCGAGGGCCTCGGCGCCTACGAGCTGCTCCTCGGCGCGCGCCCGATCCGCGCCCGCACGCGCGCGGTCTGGTCGAACGGCGATCTGCTCGCCGTGCGCTTCGTCTCGGTCAACGACGTCGACCGGCTGAACATCGCCGAGCACATCGACCGGCTGCGGCGCCTGCGCGAAGAGCTGCACTGATCGCGGTCAGCGCGCGGGCGCCGGGTCGAAGCGCAGGCTGAGGTCGATCCGCGCGGCCGCGTACGACTGCGCCGCGCCCCGCAGCGGCGTCGAGATCGGCAGCACGACGCTGAACGCGGGCTCGAAGCCGGGCGTCATGATGCGCACGCTCGGCGAGAGGGAGAACGCGGCGCGCGCGTCGTCGCTCACCTCGGCCGTGATGGCGTAGGTCTCCCAGAGCTCGAGGCCGACGCCGAGCCAAGGCGTCACGCGCACGCCCGTGTAGAAGCCGCCGATCGCCGTGAACGCGGCGCCCTCCTGGAACGCGGCGCTCGACTTCAGCGCGACGGACACGTCGAGGCCCTGGCGGAGCTGCAGGATCACGCGCCCGGTGACGTGCCGAACGTCGAACCACGGGCGCACCGTGAGCGTGAGCGGGTCGAAGAGCGCCTCGTCCCACGGGCGCGCGACGCGCACGGCGTCGAGCACGCGCTGCGTGGCCGCGTCGAGATCGCGCGGCGTGGGGACGACGAGGCCGAGGCCGCCGCCCGACGAGAGGCCGAGGCGGCCGAACCAGATGCCGCGGATCCAGAGCTCGGGGCTGCTGACGAAATCGCTCGCGCCGACGCCGGGCACCGCGCCGCCTGCGACGTCCTCTTCGAGGCCGACGTACCAGGAGCGGCCGATGAACGGCTGCTCCGCCTCGGCGTGCAGGAACCACGCGTACGAGCGGGCGGTCGGCGCGCCGTCGGGGCCGGGCGAGGGGACCATCGTCGCGCCCGTGAGCCCGAGGTTCACGGCCAGGCCTTCGTGCACGAGCGCCTGGAGCGTCGGCGGGGAGGGCGCGGAGATCTGCTCGTCGACGTCGGCGCGCGCGGGGCTCGCTACCGCGCAGGCTGCGACGAACGCGACGGCCGACGGGGCGAGGCGTCGAAGGACGCCGGCCGCGAGGGCGCGCGCGACGACCGCGTGCGTGGCGCCGTGCCCTGGGCGCGTCGCGCGCACGACGCCGCGCGGCGGTCCGCCGTAGAAGCCGAGATCGCCGATCAGATCGAGCAGCTTGTGGCGCGCGGGCTCGTCGTCGCCGCGGAGGGCGCCCGTCATCGGACCCCGGTCGTCGAACACGATCGCCGCCTCGCCGACGTCGCCGAGGGCGCGGCCGCTCGCGCGCAGCGCGTCGACCTCGTCGCGCCACACGAACGTCCGCGCGGGCGCGATGCGCGTCACGAACTCGGCGGAGCCGCCTGACCAGCGCGCGCGCGCGCGACCCACCGGCGCGCGGAACGCCACCGTCGCCTCGACCGACACGTCGTCCCCGGGCGCGAAATCGTAGGTCGCCGACCCGGCGCCGAGCGTCGCTGCGCGCGCGACGACGAGCGTCGGAGGGGCACCGGCCGGCGCGCCGATCGCCGCGAGCGCGTCGCAGTACGCGGCCGAGCCGCCGTCGAGCAGGGGGAGCTCGTCGCCGTCGACCTCGACCTCGACGCCGCTGCGTACGCCGAGGCCCGCGAACGCCGCGAAGAGGTGCTCCACCACGTCGACGCGCACGCGCCCGTCGGTCGTCGCGACGAGGACGCCGCGGTTCGTCGCGACGACGCGGAGCTCGGCGAGGCCGGCGCGCGCGCCGCCGCGAACGAACCGGATCGGCCCGTCGCGTCGCGCGAGCGTGACGCGCGTCGCCGCGCCGCTGTGCGCCGCGGTGCCGGTGAGCGTGCGAGCGTCTGCGTTCGCTGCGGACCCCACGGATCCGCGTTTACTTCAAACCGAACCCGAGATCCTTCGCGACCGTGATGTAGAGCATCAGGCTGATCATCATCACGAGGCCGATCGCGTGGATGTGCGCCTCGATGCGGGCGTTCGCGCGACGGCGCGTGGTCGCCTCGTAGCCGAGGAACATGAGCCGACCGCCGTCGAGCGCGGGGAACGGGATGAGGTTGAACGCGCCGAGGTACGCCGAGATGATGCCGAGCAGCTTGGCGAGGTCGGTCCAGCTCTGGTGCGCGGCCTTCGCCGTCTCCTTCACCATGCCGATGGGGCCCATGAACTCGGGCTTCTGCTTGCCGGTGATCGTCTCGGCGAGGCCGACGGCGACGTCGCGCACGACGAGCGGCGGGTCGGTCAGCGCGAGCTTGAGCGACTGGGCGGCGGGCAGCGGGTGCTTCATCGGCAGGACGCCGATCATGCCGCGGCCGCTGTCGTTCGCGGGCGTGACGTGGAGCGTGACCTCCGCGCCGTCGCGCCGCACGACGAAGGGGATCGACTCGGCCGGGTGCTTCTTGATGACCGTCGAGACGTCGTGCCAGTCGGACACGTGCTCGCCCGCGATCGTGAGCAGCTGGTCGCCCGTGCGCATGTCGGCGTGGATGGCGGGCTGATCCTCGATGACCTCGACCTGCGTCGACGTCGGGTCCTGCATGCCGCCGAAGAACAGGCTCACGAAGAAGAACACCGACGCGAACAGGTAGTTCGCGAGCGGACCCGAGAAGATCGTGACGACGCGCGCGACGAGGCTCGCGTTCGCGTAGCTCGACCGGTCCTCTTCGTCGATGTCCTCGAGCGGGTTCATGCCCGCGATCTGCACGTACGCGAGGAAGGGGATGATCGCGACCTGGTAGATCGTCTCGCCGTGGCGCTTCGGATCGTGCTTGAACAGGCGGATTTTGAAGCGATCGGCGAGGAGGGTGAGCCAGAAGTAGCCGTCCTTCGGCGTGACCTTCGCGAGCGTCGGCCCGAAGCCGATCGAGAAGCGCGTGACCCGCAGCCCGAACGCCCGCGCGGCCAGGAAATGGCCGCTCTCGTGCACGATCATCAACAGCGCGAGCCCGAGGATGCTCCAGAAGTAGGACATCTCGGGCGAGTCTAGCACCGGGCAAGCGCTTCGGCCGACGCCTGGAGCCGGCCGGTTCGGGCGACCCTCGGCCGGGAAGTTGGCCCGCACCCGGGCGCCCGCCGACCCTGCGCACATGAGCCAGCTCCAGGGCGAGTGCGGGGTGTGCGGGGCGAAGACCGGCCAGGGGGCGCGCATGAGCCGCGTCGTCATCGAGGGGCGCACGCTCGAGCTCTGTCGCACGCACGCCGCGAACGTCCTCGCGGAGATGCCGGAGACGTTCGAGGAGCTCCGCGCGATGTTCGTCGGCGTCGCGCTCGACGTCGACGCGATGATCCGCCTCGGCACGATGATCGAGCGCCGCTCGCCCATCCCTCGGCGCGACGACGACGACCGCCGCGTCTTCCCGCCCCGCCTCGAGGGCCGGCGCATGGCGACCGGCCGCCGCGCAGCCGACTGAGGCGGGCGCTCGGTGGCGAGACGGGCCCGCTCGCGTTGTCGGCGTGCTCAGCGTGCGTGAGCACGCTTCCGCGCGCCTCCTAGCGATCGGACC
>DASYCF010000359.1:0-2183 GCA_036500365.1 Byssovorax sp. | reverse complement strand
CTCGACTCGCTGCTCGGCAAAGGCGAGCTTCCCCGCGCGATCCCGAGCGCGCCGCCCCCGGCGGATGAAGCGCACGAAGAGCGCGACGATCTCCGCGACGTCCACGGCCAAGAGTCCGCGCGGCGCGCGCTCGAGATCGCGGCGGCCGGTCAGCACAATTTGCTCATGCTCGGGCCGCCGGGCGCAGGGAAGACGATGCTCGCGCGCCGGCTGCCGGGGCTCCTCCCGGCTCTGTCGCAAGCGGAGGCGCTCGACGTCGCGGCGATTCACAGCGTCGCCGGGCTCCTCGGCGCGCAGCGCGTCGTCCCGCGCGCGCGTCCGTTTCGTGCGCCGCATCACACGGTGAGCGAGGTCGGTCTCGTCGGCGGCGGCGGCGAGCGCGTGTGCCCGGGCGAGGTCACGCTCGCGCACCACGGCGTCCTCTTTCTCGACGAGCTCGCAGAGTTTCGTCGCGGCGCGCTCGAAGCGCTTCGCCAGCCGCTCGAGGACGGCTTCGTCACCGTCTCGCGCGCGCACACGAAGGCCACCTTCCCCGCGCGCCCGCTCGTCGTCGGCGCGATGAACCCCTGCCCGTGCGGCCACCTCGGCGACGGCTCGAATCGCTGCGCGTGCACGCGCGAACGGATCCGCGCGTATCGCTCGCGCCTGAGCGGCCCGCTCCTCGATCGGCTCGACGTGCACGTGTCGCTCGCGCCGGTGAGCCTCGCCGCGCTCCAACGTCGAACCCCCGGCGAATCCACGCGCGACGTGCGCACCCGCGTCGAAGCGGCGCGCGCGATCCAACGCGGCCGCTTCGATCGCGGCGAGACGATCGCCCCCGTGAACTCCGCGCTCTCCACGCGCGATCTCGAGCGCATCGCGACGCCGTGCGAAGCCGGCCAGCGGCTCCTCGGCGCCGCGGTCACGCGTCTCGGCCTCACCGCGCGCGCCTACGGAAAGGTGCTCCGCGTCGCGCGCACGATCGCCGATCTCGAAGCCGCTCACGCCCTCGCGCCCGCGCATCTCGCTGAAGCGATCGGCCTCCGCGTCCTCGATCGCGGAACCGCCGCGCCGGCCACCGCCGCGTAGCGCGCCACGATTCACGTCACGAACACAACCAACACACACCAACAGAGACAGAGAAAGAGGAGTCACGATCATGATGGAACAGGTTCAAGAGAAGATGCGGGCGCTCAAGGGAATCATGTCGAGCGTCGAGAAGCAGTTCGGCAAGGGCGCGATCATGGCGCTCGGTGACGAGGAGGACACCGAGCCGGTCGCCACGATTTCGACGGGCTCGCTCGCGCTCGATCTCGCCACCGGCGTCGGCGGGTATCCGCGCGGGCGCATCGTCGAGATCTACGGGCCCGAGTCGAGCGGCAAGACGACGCTCGCGCTCCACGCGATCGCCGAAGCGCAGCGTCACGGCGGCGTGTGCGCGTTCATCGACGCGGAGCACGCGCTCGACGTCGCGTACGCGAAGGACGTCGGCGTCGAGACGGATCGCTTGCTCGTGTCGCAGCCCGACACCGGCGAACAGGCGCTCGAGATCGTCGAGATCCTCGTGCGCTCCGGCGCGGTCGATCTCGTGGTCATCGACTCGGTCGCGGCGCTCACGCCCAAGGCCGAAATCGAGGGCGAAATGGGCGATTCGCACATGGGCCTGCAAGCGCGGCTCATGAGCCAAGCGCTCCGCAAGCTCACCGCGATCGCCCATCGCACCGGCACGACGCTCATGTTCTTGAACCAGCTCCGCCACAAGATCGGAGTCACCTTCGGCTCGCCCGAGACGACGACGGGCGGCAACGCGCTCAAGTTCTACGCGTCGATGCGCCTCGACGTGCGCCGCATCGGCCAGGTGAAGATCGGCGACGAGCCGGTCGGCGGAAGGACGCGCGTCAAGCTCGCAAAGAACAAATGCGCGCCGCCGTTCACGGAAGCCGAGTTCGAAATTCGCTGGGGCCACGGCGTCGACACGCTCGCGGAGCTCATCGACCTCGGGCTCACGCGCGGGCTCATCGACAAGAACGGCAACCACCTCGCCTTCGCGGGTGAGACCATGGGCAACGGGCGCGAGCGCTCGCGTGACGCGCTGAAGGACAACCTCGAGCTCCAGTCGACCTTGCGCCAGGCGATCATCGCCGCGGGCCCGGTGCGCCCGGGCCGGCGGGTGGAGGCGGAAGCATGACATGAGCCGCGCTTGC
>DASYCF010000358.1:0-2058 GCA_036500365.1 Byssovorax sp. | reverse complement strand
GGCCCTTCGCGATGGTCTCGTTGATGAAGTACGAGAGGATGCTCGTGATGACCATCGCGACGCGCATCGCGAAGATCCAGACGAGGAGCTGCACCTGCGCGGCCGGCTCGGCCACGGCGAGGAGGATGAACGAGATGAGCGCGACGCCCGTCACGCCGTAGGTCTCGAAGCCGTCGGCCGAGGGGCCGACGCTGTCGCCCGCGTTGTCGCCCGTGCAGTCGGCGATGACGCCGGGGTTGCGCGCGTCGTCCTCCTTGATGTTGAAGACGATCTTCATCAGGTCGGAGCCGATGTCGGCGATCTTCGTGAAGATGCCGCCGGCGATGCGGAGGGCCGACGCGCCGAGCGACTCGCCGATGGCGAAGCCGATGAAGCACGCGCCCGCGCTCTCCGGACCGACGAAGAGGAGGATCGAGAGCATCACGAAGAGCTCGATCGAGATGAGCACCGTGCCGATGCTCATGCCGGCCTTGAGCGGGATCGCGTACGTCGGGAAGGGCTTGCCCTTGAGCGCCGCGAACGCGGTGCGCGAGTTCGCGAACGTGTTGATCCGCATGCCGAACCACGCGACGCCCGACGAGCCCGCGATGCCGATGAGGCTGCAGACGAGGATCATCAGCACGGTGCTCGCCGGCTGGTGCCGGAGGACGCCGAAGTACACGGCCATGACCGAGCCGATGAGCAGCTCGAGCAGGAGGATGAACTTGATCTGCGTGACGAGGTACGTCTTGCAGGTCTCGTAGATGAGCTCGCTGACCTCGAGCATGGCCGTGTGGACGGGGAGGTTCTTGAGCTGCATGTAGATGACGAGGCCGAAGACCATGCCGAGGGCGCTGACGCCCATCCCGGACATGAGCAGCGCGCGGCCGGTCATCCCGCCGAGGAACGTCACCGACGCGAGGTCGGGCAGGCGGAGCGCCGTCTCGTCTGCGTGGGCGACGGCGGGCGCGCCGACGAGCGCGGCGACGGCCGCGAGCAGGGCGACGAAGAGAGGCGGGAACGCGGGCCGACGATCGTGGCGATCGACCGGCGCCGCTCCGCGGGTTCGCGGGGGGGACATCATGGTGCTGGGCTCCTTACCGACGCGCCGAGGTCGGAGGGCGAGCCTCCGGCTGCGGCGGGGGGGCGACGACGCCACCCCAAGGGTTCCGTATGGATTCCGAGGGGTTGGCCGGCAGCACTCGACCCGATCCCGAAGATCGCGGAGGTCACGAGTGCCGACGCTTCAGCACAGCCTCGCGCCCGACGGCTCGCACCGTCAGAGGCGCGCGCGATGTATCACGACGCCAGGGCTCCGTCGAGTGGGCGCGACGCGTCGCGAGCGCGGCCGAAGAAACCTGGCTCGGACCGCGGTCACGAGAGCGCGAAGCGGCCGATCTTCATGAGCGCGGACTGGAGGCCCTCGGCGAACGCGGGGTGCACGCACTCGCAGTCGACCAGCGCGCGCGCCGACGCGTTTGCTTGCATGAGCAGGACGAACACGTGCACGAGCTCGGCCGCCTCGGCGCCGACGACGCGCGCGCCGAGGACGCGATCGGTCTTCGGATCGACGAGCACCTTCACGAGCCCGGCGCGCTCGTCGCACTCGATCGCGCGCGCGATTTGACCGAACGGCATCGCGCCGACCTCGTGCTCGATCCCGCTCGCGCGCGCCTCGTCCTCGCCGATGCCCACGCCGGCGATCTGCGGATCGGTGAAGACCGCGTACGGCACGTGTCGGCCCTCGTGACCGCGCGTGGACGTGCCGAGGAGCAGATCGAAGAGGATGCGGTGATCGTCCCACGCGACGTGCGTGAACTGCGGCAGGCCCGCGGCGTCACCGACGGCGTACACGCCAGCAGCGCTCGTCTTGTACTGGCCGTCGATGCGCACGAAGCCGCGCGGATCCAGCGCGACGCCGCCCGCGTCGCAGCCGAGGTCGTCGGTGTTGGGGCGGCGACCGACGGCGACGAGCAGATGCGAGCCCGTGATCTCGCGGCCGCCGTCGAGCGAGAGCGTGACGGCGTTCGCGTCACCGGAGACGCGCGCGACCTTCGCGCCGAGCTCGAGCGCGATGCC
>DASYCF010000357.1:0-3454 GCA_036500365.1 Byssovorax sp. | reverse complement strand
AACGTATTTAATTCATGCATTTACAATCCAACGATCGACCAAGCCATCGACGCTGAGACGCCGCCATCAGGAGGAGCTTCAAGGACGGCGTGGCGAGCTCCAAGCAATCGAATTGACTTGGTGTTTTGGCGAGATCCAGCTAGCGGCCCCCGCGCGCGCGCTCGACCACGCGAGCGACGCGGTCCGCAGCGTCCTCGAAGTCCGCCGCCGACGTCTCTGCTCCGGCGGAGAAGCGCAGCGCTGACGCAGCGCGCAGCGGGCCGAGCATCGCAGCGACGACGACCGAGAGCTCGGCGGTCCCGGCGCTGCAGGCCGCCCCGCTCGAGCACGCGACCCCTTCCAGGTCGAGCGCCGCCGCGAGCTCGTCGCCGTGCCAGCCAGCGAACGAGAGGTTCGACACGTGCGGCGCCCGCGGCGCGTCGCCGTTTCGGGCGGCACGACCAGCGCCGACGAGCCGGGCCTCGAACGCGTCGCGGCGGGCACCGACGGCGGCGTACGCAGCCGGGGTCGAGCGTGCGAGCGCGGCGGCGACGGCGAGCCCCGCGCAGGCAGCGCCGTCCTGCGTGCCCGGCCGAAGCCCGCGCTCCTGGGCGCCGCCGAGGAGGACGGGACGCAGCGTGACGCCGGCGCGCGTCGCGATCGCGCCCACGCCCTTCGGTCCTCGTATCTTGTGTGCGGCCATCGTCACGAGGTCCGCGCCCGCCCAGCGCGCCGCGTCGACGCGTCCGACGGCCTGCACGGCGTCGACGTGCAGGAGGATCGACGACGGGAGCGCCTCGCGAACCTCCGCGACGGGCTGCAGCACGCCGGTCTCGTGGTTCACCGCCTGGAGGGAGACGAGCGCGACGGGCGCTCGCGCGGACGCGCGGCCGACGGCATCGACCACGGACGCGACCGCGACGGCCCCGCTCGGCTCGGGCGCGGCGCGCTCGACCGCCACCCCCCGCGCCGCGAGCGCGTCGGCGAAGCGGCCGACGGACGGATGCTCGACCCCGGAGACGACGAGCGAGCGCGCGACGTCGCCCGAGAATGCGTGGGTGATCGCGAGGTTGTTCGCCTCCGTCCCGCCGCCCGTCAGCACCACGTCGCGCGCGTCGAACCCGAGCAGCGCAGCGACCGCCTCGCGCGCCGCCTCGACGTAGGCCCGCGCTCGCCGCCCCGGTCCGTGGCTGCTCGCCGGGTTCGCCCAGCCGTCGCGCTGCGCGTCGGCGATCGCCGCGAGCACGTCCGGATGAGGCGGCGCGGTCGCGTTCCAGTCGAGGTAGATGCGCCGCACGGTGCGCTACCTCGCGCGGCCGCCGTCCGTCATGATCTCGGGGGCGCGGGGCGAGACCGTCAGGTAGAACGCCGAGCCAGGCAGCGCGACGCGGTCGATGACCTCGACGCTCGGCGAGTCGACGCGCAGATCGCCGCCGAGCCCGCGGGCGGTGCGCCGCGCGACCGCCAGGCCGACGCCGACACCGCCGTGCTCGCGCGTCGGCGACGCGTCGACTTGATAGAACGGTTCGAAGATGCGCTGCACCTGCTCGGCCTCGATCCCGGCGCCGGTGTCGGCGACGGTGAGCTCGAAGTGCCCCGAGGAGAGCCGCGCGACGCGGACGCCGACCGCGCCGCCGCTCGGCGTGAACTTCGCCGCGTTCTCGAGGATGTGGACCATCGCGCGGAGCAGGCGGTTCGCGTCGCCGCGACCAGGCAACGGCCCGCGCGGCAGGTCTTCGACGAGCTGGATCTTCGCGTCGTCGAACCGATCGGCGACGGCGGCGAGCGCGCGGCGCGTCGTGTCGAGGAAGTCGTACTCGACCTGGACGAAGCTCATGCGACCGGTCTCGAGGCCGGTGACGTCGAGCAGGCTCTCGATGATGCCGCGGAGCCGGCGCACCGAGTCGTCCATCGCGCGCAGCGCCTTCTGCTGAGACTTGTTGAGCGGACCGAGCTCTTCGTCGGCGAGGAGCTTCACGTAGCCGACGATCGGCGTCATCGGCGTGGCGAGCTCGTGCGAGATGTTGCGATAGAACGCGGTCCGCGCGGCGTCGGCCTCGCGCAGGCGCGCGTTCGCGCGGCTGAGCTCGCCGACCTTCTCCTCGAGGTGCTGGACGATGCGCTGGCTCTGCTCGCGCAGGCGCGCCGAGCGGCCGCCGGGCGTCGCCGACTCGCGGACGCCGTGGAGGTACTTGTCGATGACGCTCGAGAAGCTCCGCGCGTCGATCGGCTTCTGCAAGAACCCGTCGCAGCCGACGGCGAGGCTCGTCTCGCGATCGCCCTCGGCCGTGATGGCGACGATCGGCACGTTGGACAGCGCCGCCTCGGCGCGGAGGCGCAGCGTGACCTCGAACCCGTCGAGCCCGGGGATGTTGAGGTCGACGAGCACGAGATCCGGCTTCGCCTCGACGGCGGCGCGCACGCCCTCGAGCCCGTCGGCGGCGTCGACGACCTCGTGTCCGGCCTTCTGCAGGAGCTTGCGGACGAGCAAGCGGTTCGCCGGATCGTCTTCGATGTGAAGGATGCGCGACATCGAGGCCGCGCATGGTAGCTCGCCTCGGCCCCGCGTCGGGCAAGGTTCGATTGACGACGCGGCGAGCGTTCGAAACGATCGGACGGCATGCGCCCGGTGCCGCCTCTCGTCGTCGCGGCGCTCGCCGCCTCGGGGCGCGGCGCCTCCGGCGCCACGTCGGACGGGCCCGACGCCGCGACGTCCGCGCGCGCGCCGCACGTCGGCCCGTACGAGGATCTCGTGCTCCCGCCCGCGCCGCCCGGTCCGAGCGACCGACGCGGGTCGGCGTCGAGCAGCTCCTCGTCGCCTACCGAGGCGCCGAGCAGGCCCCCGCGTCCGTCACCCGCTCGAAGGACGAGGCCCGCGCTCGCGCGGAGGAGGCCCGCGAGAAGCTCCGCGCGGACGACGTGAGCTTCCGCGACCTCGCGCGCGACACCAGCGACGACGAGGCCACGGCGCGCGTCGGCGGCGCGCTCGGCAACATCGAGCAGTGGGTCATGCCCGAGGGCTTCTACGAGGCGGCGCGGGCGCTGCCCGTCGGCGGCGTCTCCGAGGTGGTGGAGACCCCTCGAGGCTTCCACATCGTGCGCCGCACGCGGTAAAGCACCCCGTGCCCAACGACTCGACGCCGCCGGCCGACGAAACGCCCGACGAAGCACCCGCCGCCCCCGCCGAGCCGCCTGCCGAGGCGCCCGCGAAGAATGCGAAGAAGGCCGCCGCGACGACGCCGCCCGTCGACGAGACGCTGTTCCCGACGAAGGTCGCGTTCGGACTCGCCGTCGCCTCCGGCCTTCTCTACTGGCTCGGCTTCCCGGGCGTCGACATCTGGCCGCTCGCGTTCGTGTCGCAGGTGCCCTTCCTGCTGGCGCTCCGCGGGCGCACGCCGAAGCGCGCAGCGCAGCTCGGGCTCGTCGCCGGCCTGACGATGAACATCACGGGGTTCGCGTGGCTGCTCGACATGCT
>DASYCF010000356.1:0-2450 GCA_036500365.1 Byssovorax sp. | reverse complement strand
GATCGGAATGACGTTCACCTCGGCGCGATCCTCGCGGGCGATCTCCCACAGCACGAGCGCGCCCTTGTCGTTCGGGAGCACGTCGACCGAGCGCACCGCGTCGCCGATCTGCGTGACGAGGACGGCGGGCCCGCGCGGATGCCCGGCAGCGTCGAGCGACAGCAGCTTCAGCGCGCGGTTCTGGGCGACGATCTCGCCCCACACGGCGAGGTAGCCGTCGGCCGTGGCCTTGAGCGCGGCGAGCCCGGGCGCGACGTCGGTCGCCGGCCCCGCGTCCTCGCCCGGCGCGCCCTTCGGCGGCGCGCTGACCGGCGCGCCCGACTTGTCGACGGCGCGAGCCCACATGCGCCCGCGCGACGTGAACAGCACGAGCCCTCCCTCGCCGCGTCGCGCGAACAGCATCGCCGCGCCGTCGTCGTCGAGCTCGGCGATCACGTGTGAAGGCAGCGGCCCGTGCGGATCGAGGGGCGCCACGGGCCTCCCGTGACTTTGCCCGATATCACCGGTCTTGGCCGGCGCGTCGCCATGGCAAGCGACGAGCGGAAGCGCGAGCGCAAACGGCGTCAGCGCGCGCAGGAGGGAGCCCATGGCCGCGTGCTATGCCAGAAGCGCGCCTCGACCGCCAACCCCGTTCTCGCGGGAATTTCGGCGTCTCTGCTCGCTCACGCGACAGTTTGTCGGAGCGGCTCGACGGCAAGCGCCGACGTGGCAGGGTCGAAGCGGGCTGCGGCGCGCTGCGCGAGTTGCGGAGCGTGCGGGCGGGCGCGCCTTCTTTGCGGAGGTGTGTGGACAGAGGCGCCCACGGACGACGCGCCGACGGTCTCGGGACGGGGACGGGTCGTCGTGCGCGTTGGCCACCAGCGCTCGACGACGCGCGCTGGAGCCGCGACCGCCGATGACTCGGTCGCGCGTCGAATCGACTCCTTCGCCTAGGTACGAGGCTCGGCGCGTCGTCCGAGCGACTGTGGGCAACGCGCAGAGTGGGCTCATCGCGTTCCCAAGACCGTACGATGCACGTGCGCGGCGTGCCGAGCTTGCGATCTGCATGAAGGTCATTCGCGCGGCGTCTGCCGCCGGCAAGGAGCGCTCCGGCTACGGCGCGTGCACCCCACGGCCGCATCGACAGCGCCGAGGTCCCGGGCCTCCGACGATAGCGGCGACGAGGCAGGCCGCCTCGGGCGAACGACGTGGCGAGCGCACGTTTGCCCCGGCCGTGGCGATCGAGGCGCCGTGCGCGCCGCACCTCGACGCGCAGACCACGGCAAATCGCGCGAAATCGCGCGGCGAGCGGCGCGCGGCACGCGACGTGGAATGCGACCGCGCATGAATCGGAACACGCTCTCGCTCGCGCTGCTCGTCGGCGCCTCCGCTCTCCTCGGCCTGGGTTGCGCTTCGTCTGCGCCGTGTCGCCGCGGCCCGAAGGACGACGTCGCCATGGCCGGTCGCACGACGGGAGAGGCGGTGAAGACCGGCGCCGAGACGGGCGTGGAGGGCGTGAAGACGGCCGGCAAGGCGGTGAAGGGCTTCGTCGAAGGAGGCGCGCCCGAGGCGAAGGCCGAGTGGAGTGAGGGCAAGCAGGACACGCGCGCGGTCGCGAACGAGGGCGCGGCCGAGACGCGCGAGGACGCGAGCCTGCCGCCCTGCGACTGACGCTCCGTCGTCCTCGGCGGACGCGAGCGCGGCTGTTCGTCGATTCTCGTTCCACGTCGAGCGGGCGCGCGGCCTCGCCGTCGATTAGGGTGGCGGCATGTCTGCTGCCTCGCCCTGGCCCGACCCGCGCGCGCTCGCGCTGCTCGGCGTCGAGCTGCCCATCGTCCAGTCGCCGATGGCGGGCTTCGCGTTCGGGGAACTGGCCATCGCCGTCGCGAAGGCGGGTGGCCTCGGCTCGCTCGCGTGCGCCTCGCTGTCGCCGGAGCGCCTGCGCACCGAGTGGGGCTCGATCCGCAAGGCTACGACGCGGCCCATCAACCTGAACTTCTTCTGCCACGCGCCGCCCCCGCGCGAGCCCGAGCGCGAGGCCGCGTGGCAAGCGCGGCTCTCGCCGTACTTCGCCGAGCTCGGCCTCGACGCGTCCGTGCCTCGCACCGCGCCAGGCCGCGCTCCGTTCGACGAGGCCACGTGCGACCTCGTGTGCGAGCTCGCGCCCGAGATCGTGAGCTTTCACTTCGGCCTCCCCGACGAGGCGCTCGTGGCGCGCCTGCGCAAGGCGTCGATCAAGCTGCTCTCGTCGGCGACCACCGTCGCCGAGGCGCGCTGGCTCGAGGATCACGGCTGCGACGCGATCATCGCGCAGGGCTTCGAGGCGGGCGGTCACCGGGCGTCGTTCCTGTCGATCGATCGCGCCGCCGTCCACGGCGAGGCGCGCGCGCGGGTCCCGAGCGTCGCCACGCAGGTGGGCACGTTCGCGCTCGTCCCGCAGGTGGTCGACGCGGTGCGCCTCCCCGTGATCG
>DASYCF010000355.1:0-2509 GCA_036500365.1 Byssovorax sp. | reverse complement strand
CGGTCTCGTTGCCGTCCTCCTGGCCGTCGCTGCACGAGACGCACGTCCCCGGGCTCGACCCGGTGCAGATGTCGCTCACGCAGTCGACGTTCGTGCCGCAGTGCTCGCCGTCAGGGCACGCGCCGCAGCTGCCGCCGCAGTCCTGGTCCGTCTCGTCGCCGTTCTGCACGCCGTCGCCGCAGGTGGGGACGGCGCAGAGGCCGCCGGTGCACACGCCGCTGATGCAGTCGCCGGCGAGCACGCAGACCTGGGGCGGCGTGTCGGTGCACGTGGCGCCGCACGTGCCGCCGCAGTCGGTGTCGGTCTCGCCGCCGTCCTTCACGCCGTCGTTGCAGTGCGCGGCGACGCAGACGCCGTTGCCGTCGCACACGGTGCCGCCGTTGTCGGTGCAGGTCGTGCCCTTCGCCGTCGGCGTCGGGGTGCACGTGTCGGTGCCGTCGCACGCCGGCGCGAGGCAGGCGGTCCCGGTCGCCGGACAGTCGGCCGCCACGAGGCAGGCGACGCACACGCCGCTGCCGTCGCAGACCTTGCCGCCGTTGTCGGAGCAGGGGTCTTCGGCCGCGGCGTTCGCGGTGCCGCACATGCTGCTCGTGCACGTGTCGAGCACGCACGCCGTCGCCTGCATCGGGCAGTCGGCGGGCAGGTTGCAACCGACGCAGTTGCCGTTGCCGTCGCACACCTGGTCGTTCAGCGCGCCGCACGTCGCGCCGCTCGTCGCGGGCTTCGTGCCGCAGCAGCCGCCGTCGCACGTGGCGAGGGTGCACGCGGGCGCGGTCGGACAGTCGCCCGGCGTCACGCAAGCGCTGGTCGCGCACGCGCCGCCCGCGCCGCCTCCGGTGCCGCCCGTGCCGCCGCCTCCGCCGGTACCCGTCGTCGCCGCGCCGCCGCTGCCGGTCACGCTCGAGGTCATGCTCGAGGTCGTGCTCACGGTCGTGGTGGAGCTCGACGTCGTGGAGCTCATGGTCGCGCCGCCCATACCTGCGCCGGAGCCGCCAGCTCCGCCACCTCCGCCGGTGGGGATGAGGCTTCGATCGACGCTCGCGATGAGCTCACAGGCCGAGCCGAGGCTCGCGATCGCAACGAGGAGCACCAACAAGGGGACCGAACGGGTGCGCAGGGTATGCATGGAGGCTCACAGGTTTTCAGCGAGTGGGCTCGCGGCGCAAGCCCCATGTTGTGCCATTCGACACGACGCGCGCGGCGACGCCGCTCCTGGACCCGTCCCGGGCGCCTCGCTTGGATCAGCGAAACCGAGCGCCCGACGGCGGCGGCTGCGAGCTCCGCCCCGCGGTGGCGCCGAGGAGATCCCATAGCGCCGACCACTGGTCGCGCACCGACGCGAAGCGGTAGGTCGGATCGATGGTGAGCGAGCGCTGGACCCAGCCGTCGACGGCGGCCGGCAGATCCGGCCGGCGCGCGTGCAAGCTCGGGCGCTCTGCGAGCGTCACTTCCATGAGGAGTCGCGCGAGCGGCAGGCGCGGGTCGAACGGATAGCAGCCGCCGAGCGCGCGGAACACCGTGATCCCGAGGGCATACACGTCGACGCGGTGGTCGCGATCCTTGCGCCCGAGCCACACCTCCGGGGCGATCGTCGCGGGCGAGCCCGCCACCGTGCCGTCGGACGTCATCGAGCTGACGCCGAGGTCGCGCGCGAGGCCGAAGTCGAGGAGGCGCATGCGACCGCGCGAGGCGTCGTCGCACACGAAGATGTTCTTCGGCTTCACGTCGCGGTGCACGATGCCCTTCGCGTGAGCGATCTGGAGCGTCGCCGCGACGGGCCCGAGCATGCTGAGGACCTCGGCGACGGGCAGCGGGCCGAGCTGCTTTTCGTGGTGCCGCACGTACGCGGCGAGATCCATGCCCTCGAGGTACTCCATCGCGAGGTAGAGCTGCCCGTCGGGCGTCTGATCGAGCGCGTGCACGCGGACGGCGCACGTGCCGTGGAGCTGCCCGATCGCGTGCGCCTCGCGGATGAGCCGGAGGCGATACGACTCGTCGGCGGCGATGTCGTCGTGCAGGACCTTGAGCGCGACCTCCTCGGCCTCGGCGTGCGCGAGGTCGACCGCGCGATACACGGCGCCGTGCGCGCCCTCGCCGAGCGGGCCGACGACGCGGAACCTCCCGTGCACGAGCGCCCCCGTCGCGAGCATGTCGTGAAGATACGAGCCTTCGCGCCGAGGCGGGGTGGTTTGCGCCGCGCGTCGACGTTCGACCGCCGCGAGCGCACGACGGAGGACGATGCGCGACCCCGCCGCGTGCTCCACCTGAACCTCGCGCTCGCGGCGCTCACCGCTGCGGCGGCGCGATAGCGCAGGAAGACGCGCACGCCGGCGTCAGGCGTGATCGATGCTCAGAATCTCAGGGATCACGCGCGCGAGCTTCGTCTGCACGAGCTCCGACACCATCGACCAGAGGGCCGCCTTGTCCCTCGTCTCTGCAAGGACGCCGAGGGGGATCTGCACGGCGCCCTTGTCCGCCCGCCCTGCGGACGATAGGCACGAGCGCACTC
>DASYCF010000354.1:0-9013 GCA_036500365.1 Byssovorax sp. | reverse complement strand
AGCGGCGTCGCGTCGGGGGCGAGCGCGCGCATGCTCGCGCGGAGCCAGCCGCTCTGCACGTACATCTCCTGACCGTCGGGGCGCACCTCGATGAGGTTCACCTCGAGGTCGGCGTCATTCACCTGCGCGCGGATCCAGAGGTCCGCGCTCGCGGTGCCGTACATCACGTAGTCCTGCGTGAGCGCGTCGGTGATGACGGACACGTCTGCGCCGAGCGCGGGCTGCTGCCAGTCGTAATCAGGCAGCGGGTCCCACACGTTGCCCCCGTCGGCGAGGATGCCGCGGTGGCCGGCGTCAGGGTCGAGCGTGAAGTTCAGGCCCGCAGCCGTGTCGGTCGCGGGCGACTCGGAGAGCGAGCCGTCGGCGTGGAAATAGAGGGTCAGCGGCGTCTGCCCGGGCGGAGGCCACGAGTCGAACTTCATCTCGAACGTGCCAGTCGGCGCGCCGACCGTCGTCGTCGTGTCGCCGCCGTTCTCGAAGATGGCGCGGAGCGGCTGCTCGGCCTCGTAGGCGGTCTTCGCGTCTTGCCAGGTCGCCGCGGTCGCGAAGCGGTCGGGCGGCATCTGCATCGACACCTGGAAGATCTGATCGAACAGCACAGGCGCGATCGAGCGGATGTTCTGCGGCACGGCGGGGACCGTCTGCGCGACGTACAGATCGAGGAACGTCTTCCACTCGACCATCACCTGCGGGGCGAAGCCGTCGATGTGCACGCCGTTGTAGGTCGTGAACCGCGCGACAGGGGCGCTCGTGAACTTGTCGAGGAGCGAATAGAAGAACGGCCCCGTCTGCTCGTCCTCGAACGCGCTCGCGAGGAACACGGGCACGTCGATCGTGTTCACGAAGGCCGACGGATCGACGCGCGCGGCGAGGGAGTCGTAGAACTGCGTGTCTTGCGCCTCTTGCGTGACGTCGACGCGCTGATCGTGGAGGAGCTGATTCTCTTCACACACGGTGTCGCCCGCGTCGACCTGGGCCTGCTCCCAGCCCTGGCCGTACGGAGCTGCCTTGTCGAGCACGTCGGTGATCCACGTGAGCGCGAAGCCGTCGTTGAAGATGCCTCCAGGACGCGCGGTCGTGTACGTGTTGCCGATCACGGAGAGCGGCGTGATCGCGGCGAGGTGCGGCGGGTGCTGCGCCGCGACGAACATCTGCGTGATGCCCGGGTACGAGAGGCCGGTCATGCCGACCTTGCCGTGCGCGACCCACGGCTGCGCTGCGACGGTCTCGATGACGTCGTAGCCGTCGAGGAGCTGCATCTCCTCGAAGTAATCGTACGCGCCGCCCGAGCAGCCCGTGCCGCGCATGTTCACGCTCACGGTCGCGTATCCCATCAGCGCCATGATGAGCGCGCTCGGGTCGGTCGGCGCGTCGCACAGCACCGGGTAGAGGCCGCAGAGTCCCGTCTGCCCGGGCACGGGCGCGCCGGGCTGCGCAGGGTTGTAACCCGAATAGTTGACGACGGTGGGATACGGACCGTCGGCCGGATCGCCCGGCAGCGTGATGAAGACGGCGAGCGTCGTCCCGTCGCGCGTCGTGATGTATTGATATCCAGCCTGGAGGGTCTGATTCGAATAGAAGCTCGGATCCGGCAAGCTCCCGTCGATGGTGAGCACCTTGATCGGCGAGACCTCCGCGGGGGGCGTCAGCGCCGTCTCGACCACCGCGTATCCGTCGCCCGCGGGCACGTTGCGGAAGACGTAGCTGCCGAGGTCGTCGGTCATCGCGGCCTGCACGGTCGCGCCGCTCGAGTCGTGGAGCTCGATCGCCGTCATCGGCGTGGCCGACCAGACGTCGACCTGCTCCACGCTGCCGCGGACCTTGAACGGGCCGGGCGCGGCCCCGCCCTCGCCGCCGCTGCCGCCCGAGGACGTGCTCGTCGAGGTCGTCGTCGCCTGGCCGCCGTGGCCAGCGGTGGACGACGACGTGGCGCCGCCCGCGCCGGGCGCGCTGCCGCCGCCGCCGACGGCGAGCGGGTTCACCGCCTCCGAGTCGCCGCAGCCGAAGGCCAGGGTGGTCGCCGCGAACAAAAGCCCGAAGGAACGCTTCAGCACGATCACGACGGTGCCCCGCTCGCGCGCCGAAAGCAACGGCTGGATAGGGCAAGCCGCGTTGCCGCCGCCGGCTGCCTCGAGCGCCCTCCGTCGCCAGCGGCCGCGCCGCCGCGGCGCGCGGCAGCCTGCGACCTACCTTCGACGCTGCCTCGAGACGGCCGGCCTCTTGCTGCCGGGTGCCTTCGTAGCCTTCGCGGCCCGCGCGGGCGCGGCAGCGGAAGCGACCTCCGCCTTGAGGTGGTTCAGCCGCGTGAACGGGACATGCCCCTGATGCTGAAGCCGTCCCACGACGATGCCGACCGCGACGCCCTGGGCCTTCGCGAACCGCTCGACCGAGCCCTCCGAGAAGTCCCGCGCCGCGACGAACCTCGCGTAGGCCGCCGCCGACAAGAGCAGGTCCTCGGCGAAGCGGTTCGCCTCGCGCTCGATGGCGCTGTCGTCACCGCCCTTCTCGTCGATGAACAGCGTCTTCTTGCTGTGAAGGAGGATGTGGCCGGCCTCGTGGAAGAAGCTGAACCAGAAATGGTCGTCGGTCTTGTGCCGGAGGCTGAGCTGGATGAGCGCCTTGTCCTTGGACACCCAGCGCGCGATCCCGCTGAGGTGCGTCTTGGGGAGCTCCGGGACGACCACGAACGCGACGCCGGCCGACGCGCAGAGCGTCCGGAGCTCGTCGATCGCGACTGGGACGCGCTTCGTCGTCAGTCGACGTGCCTCCTCGAGCGCGGCCCGGAACGCCTTCTTGTCGAACGGCTGGCACTCGATCTCCGCGGCACCGATCTCGCCGAGACGAATCCACGCCGCGACCGACTCCGGAGCCGCCTCGAACGACGGCGACCTCCGGTACGCCACGTCCACGCTGCCGAAGCGGAGCTCCCAGCCCGCGACCGTGCCCACCCCGAAGAACCGAAGAAGCTTGTCCACGAGGTCCGCGTCGTCCTTCGGGGACTCGACATGGCCGCCCTCGAGCAGCGCCTTCACAGGAAAGCGCTTCGCCCATCCCCTGTGGTCCGCGAGCGATCCTCGCTCCTGCTCAACGGCCAAGCGCCGCCGGTAGCTCGCCTCGAGGTTCTGCCAGAGCGCCGCCGGGCGCCCGAACACGCGCTCGAGCTGAAGCGCGGTCTCCGGCGTGATCGCGGCCTTGCCGTGGATGATCTCGCTAACCGTCTTCAGCGGTCGGCCGAGCCGCGCCGCGAGCTCGGCCTGGGTCATGCCAGCCGCGGCGAGGTACTCGTCGAGCACCTCCCCGGGGTGGACGGCATAGTCGGGATCATAGCGAATCGGTTGAGCAGCCATCAGTGATAGTCCACGATCTCGAGGATCTTGATCTTCGTGATCTTCTTGAGGTCTGGTCCTCCGCTCTGGAGGCAGGGGTGGTGTCTAAATATCACCAACGTCAAGGGCTATTGTTAGCAACGCTCGCGGGCGCCAGCGGGCAGCGCGCGGCGCTGGCGGCGCGGTCGCCGTGGGAAATCCAACCCGGGTTGACGGCGGCTCGCTCAGCTCCGTAGCCTGCGCGGCGTGGCGGGGTCGACGCTCTTGATCCAGGATCTCTTCGAGCGCGAAGATCCGCGCTTCCTCGGCGAGCTCTACGCGAGCGACGCCGAGAAGAAGCTCAAGGCGTTCGGCGCGCGATGGGCGGCCGACGCGCGGCCGTTCGCGCGCGCCGCGCTCCTCGCCTACATCGCCGACGGGTGCGACCGCCCGCACCACCGCCCGCTCGTGAAGAAGCTCTTCAAGGAGCTCGAGGGGAAGGGCGACGACGAGGCGATGGGCGCGTTCATGGTCGCGTTCGATCGCCTCGTGAAGCGCAAGCTCGTCGAGGGCGTCCGCTACAGCCCCGCGACGCGCTCGTACGAGCCGCGGACGCGCCTCGTGCAGGTCGAGGACGACGACGACAACGAGGACAACGACGAGGATCGCTTCTCGACGCGCACGCGCCGCTATTTGAAGCGGCGCGCGTGGCGCTATTTCCGCGTGCTCGGGCACCGCGATCCGGAGCGCTATGGCCACGCGATCCGCGAGGCGCTCGCGCGCTATGAGGACCCCGACGTCGCCACGCCCGCCGCGTTCCTCGACGCCTGGGGGCTCGTGCACGCGCTCTATCACGGCTCGCCCGTGCTCGATCGGCGCCCGCGCGGCGTCGTCGTCACCGAGGGCGCGTCGCTCGCCGATCTCGCGCCCGCGCCTATCTACCCCGAGGCCTGGCAAGACGAGCCCGACGCGGTGCTGTCGCTCGCGCTCCACGCGCGGTCGCGGCCCGTGCGCGTGTTCGCGATCGGCCTGTTGAAGCGCGACTACGCGGCGCAGCTCGCGCGCCTCCCGGCGAAGGGGCTCGTCATGGTCGTCCGCTCGCAGCACGACGAGGTCGCGGCGTTCGGCGCGGAGCTCCTGCCGAAGGCGCCCGGGCTCGACGCGCTGCTCGTCGGCGACTGGCTCATGCTGCTCGAGGCGAAGAGCGAGGCCGCGCTCGATCTCGTGTGCTCGCTCGTCGCCGAGCGCGTGCGCGTCGATCGCGTCACGCTCGATCAGGCCGTCGATCTCGCGTGCGCGCGGCCGACGCGCGTCGCGGAGCTCGGTCTCCGCTGGGTCCAGGAGAAGCCGGCCGACGGCGACGCCGGGCTCGCGTCGCTCTCGCGCCTCGTCCGCGCCGAGAACGCGCGCGCGCGCGCCGAGGGCGTGCGCTACTACGTCGCGAAGATCGAGGCGACGCCGGGCGCGAACGCGCAGCGCGTGCGCGATCTCTTCGACGCGAAGGGCGCCGAGGTGCGCGCCGAGGCCGCCGCGCTCGTGACGCGCTCGCCTCGCTTCCGCGACGACACGGCGCTCTGGGGCGCGCTCGCCGAGTCGCCCTGGGCCGACGCGCGCGCCTTCTTGCTCAAGCACCTCGGCGAGCGACAGAAGGCGCTCCTCGCCGACGAGCGGCGCCACCTCTGGGCCTCGACGCTCCTCGCCGTCTCGCGCGGGAGCCGCGACAAGCGCCTCGCGCTTTCGCAAATCTCGGACCGCATCGCGCAGAAACCCGCCGAGGCCGAGGCGCTCTTGCCGCTGCTCGCGATCGCCCTCCGCAGCGTCCGCGAGACGGAGCGGCGCGCCGCGCTCGCCGCCGTGGCCCGCGCCGCGTTCCGCGCGCCCGCCCTCAAGGACGCGCTCGAACGCGCCGTGCCGGAGCTCTCGCTCGCCGCCGTCGGAGCCGCGGAGTGAAGCTCGATCTGCGCTACCTCGGCGCGAGCGGCCTCGAGCGCAAGGGCGACGATCTCGCGCTCCATTTTTCGCCGAACCTCGCGCGCCCGGCGACGTTCTTCGACGGCGAGGTGAAGTCGCCCGTGCGCTTTCGCGAGGCGATCTCCGCGCTGCACGACGTCGTGATCTCGGATCTGCGCCGCGAGAAGAAGGATCGCAGCGCGTGGAAGGGCTACAAGGCCGACGAGGCGCGGCGCGAGCGCGAGCTCCGCGCGACCATCGCGCAGCAGGCCGAGATCGCGCACCTCGCGAAGAAGAAGAGCGCGGCGCCGCCGAACCTCGAGGGCGACTTTCGGCGCCTGCACCGCAGGTACTGGAGCGCGCGCGTGCAGTGGGCGAACGAGCTCATGCGCAGCGATCCGGACCTCTTCCGCCACCTCGTCCCGTGCGACCCCGTGGTCACCGTCGCGCCCGACGTCGTTTCGTTCGAGTGCTTCTCGAAGGACGAGTCGAGCTACGCGTGCCTTTCCGTCGAGCGCGACGGCTTCGCGAACGCGGGCGACGCGGCGCTCGGCACGACGAACGTCGACTACTCGATGGCGCTGTACGACCATTTCCAGGAGCTCCGCACCTATCGGCCGACGCGCCTGCTCGTCGATCCGAGCGGCTTCGCCGTCGACGTGCACGGCCAGGCGGAGGTGCGCGAGGAGAAGATCGATCTGCCGGCGACCTGGCTGCGCGGCTTCGGCCAGCTCTCGGCGGCGATGGCGCTCCCGTCGCGCAAGGTCGAGCTCTCGGTCGACGTCGTGTACTCGATGCTCACGCTGCTCGCGCGCAGGCTCGACGTGAAGGGCAAGGGGCGCGCGCTCGTGTTCCACCTCACGCCGGGCGCGCCGCCCGAGGTCGTCGTCGAGCCGTGGGGCGTCCGCCTCGAGAGCCGCGGCGCCGCGTACGAGGGCTTCGCGAGCAGCGCGGCGACTGCCGAGGCCGCGCCCGTCGCGAGCCCGTACCGCGCCGCGCCGGCGCGCGCGTCGGTCACGACCGAGGTCGTGAAGGTCTGGGGGCGACGACGCCTGTTCGCGCTCGCGCGCCTCTTGCCGCTCGTGTCGAAGATCGAGGTGCGCCTCCTCGGTTCGGGCTTGCCGAGCGTCTGGATCGCGCACGCGGGCGACATGCGCCTCGTGCTCGCGCTCTCGGGCTGGACGGCGAACGACTGGGCCGGCGGCGCGAACCTCGATCTGCTCGCCGGCGATCTGCGCGAGGACGACGCGATCACGGCGCGCCTCGCGTCGACGCTCGAGCAGCAGCGCGTCGCGTCGCTCGGCGAGCTCGCGGTGAAGGCCGGCGGCTCCGACGCGCAGGTCCTCGGCGGCCTGTTCAAGCTCTCGAAGCAGGGCCAGGTCGTCTACGACTACGCCGCCGAGCGCTTCCGCTATCGACCCATCCTGCCCGTGCCGCTCGCCGACGGCGTGCTCGGCCCCGAGCCCGACGAGCCGCGCGAGGGCAAGCGCATGGCGCGCGAGAAGCTCGTGGTGATCGAGGAGCAGACCGTGATCGCCGCCGGCCGCGTGCACGTGCGCGCCCGCGTGACATCCGGCCTCGACAAGCACGCGCTCGGCACCGCGTGCGAGGCGATCTTCTCGAGCGAGGGCCTCTCGAAGGCGAAGTGCGACTGCTCGTACTTCTACAAGCACAAGCTCCGCGCGGGTCCGTGCCGGCACCTGCTCGCGCTCAAGCTCACGTTCGTCGTGCCCGACACGAGCGCCGGCGTCACGGGCGACGTCGCGACCGCCGCGAAGCCCGCCGCGAAGGCCGACGTGTTCACGCTCGCGAGGGAGGTCGCCGCGTCGCTCGAGGCTCGCGCGACGACCGAGCGGCGCGACGCGCAGGCGCTCCTCGTCGAGGCGTGGGACGCGAGCAGCGCGCGGATCCAGGCCGCCAAGTCGTGGAACGACGCCGTGGCCCTCGCGCCGCGGGCCGGGGAGCTGCTCGCCAATGGCTTCGTCGCGCCGCCGCTCGTCAGCCGCGAGACCGGCCTCCACCCGAGCGTGCTCGCCGAGATCGGCAAGATCGCCCATCAGCTCGGCGCGAGCCCGTCTGCCGTCTTGAACCTCGCCTGGCTCCTCCACGCGAAGAAGGGAGGACGCTGACGAACGACCCTTGAAGGAGATTCGGCACCCCGAGCCCAGTATCTCCGCGGTGTTCCGCCGCGGTGGAGATCGCTCAGCCATGCTCACCCACACCCGATGTGCTTTGGGCGCCGTTCGCACCTGACCAGACTCCCCAGGACGACTCGAGAGTCAGAGTCAGGTCAGGTGCGACGGCGCCTCGGTGATCGGGCGTGGTCCGGAGGAAGAAGTCGGGGTGTCGGATCTCCTTGAGGGGTCGCTTCGAGCGACGCGCCATGGGCTTTTGGGACAAGGTCAAATCCTTCTTCGGCGGAGGCGGAGGCGACGGCGACGGCGAGCCGCCGAAGCCCGCGCACGATCCCGCGCTCGTCACCCGCGTCCAGCGCACGACGCGAAAGCGGCTGAACGCGCGCGGCGTGTTCGAGGCGGTCGACATCGCGGCCGACCTCGGCGCGCGCGACGTCGCGACCGTTCAAGCGGCCTGCGCCGTCGTCGATCACCTGTTCAAGACCAAGTGGTTCGAGGAGCTCGGGTATTCGCGCACGTGGCGCGTCGACAACTGGGTCTATCACCCGGTCGACGCGCCGCTCGCCGATCCCTCGAAGCCCTCGGCGGCGAAGCCGGGCGCGGCGAAGCCCGGGTCGCCCGTCACGAAGGCGGCGCCGGCCGTCGCTGCGCCGCGCGTCGACGCGTACGCCCCGCCGAGCGGCGTCCTCGGGCTCACGACCGCGGAGCTCCGCGCGCGCGCCATGAACGTCGTGCCGTGGCGCACCGCGTGGATCGGCCGGACCGACGTCATCCCGCCCGCGTCCGACGAGCGGACGGCGCTCGTCGATCGCGGCCTCGTCCTGCGCGGCCTCCTCACGCAGCCCGAGATCGAGGAGATCCACCGCGTCGGCGACCTGTGGCTCGAGCACAAGGACACCGCCGGCGCCGCGCGCCTCGTCGGCCTGAAGACCGCCGACGAGGCCATCGCCGAGCTCAAGCGCCAGCGCGCCGCCCTCAAGGAGAAGAAGAAGCGCGAGGCCGCCGAGAAGAAGCAGAAGCGCGCCGAGGAGATCGCCGCGCGCCGTCGCGACGACGTCATGTTCCTCGGCCGCGGCGTCTCGTCGCGCCTCCACGATCGGCGCCCCCACGTCGAGAAGCTCGAGGCCCTCGGCCTGCCCGTGCTCGCGACGCCGGCCGACGTCGCGGCCGCGCTCGGGCTCACCGTGCGCGAGCTCCGCTGGCTCGCCTTCCACGCCGACGCCGCCGACAAGCCGCACTACGTCTACTTCGAGGTCCCGAAGCGCTCGGGCGGCAAGCGCATGCTCGCCTCGCCGCACGAGAAGCTCGCGGCGGCGCAGCGCTGGGTGCTCGATCACGTGCTCGAGAAGCTCCCGCTCGAGGACGCCGCGCACGGCTTCGTCCGCGCGCGCTCGACGGTCTCGAACGCGCTCCCGCACGTCGGCCGCGACGTCGTCGTGAACCTCGATCTCTCGGACTTCTTCCCGACGATCACGTTCGCGCGCGTCCGCGGCCTGTTCCAGCGCATGGGCTACTCGCCCGCGGCGGCGACGGTGCTCGCGCTGCTCGTCACCGAGTGCGAGCGCCGCGAGGTGACGTACGCCGGCCAGCGCTACTGGGTCGCCGTGCGCGAGCGCGCGCTCC
>DASYCF010000353.1:0-2269 GCA_036500365.1 Byssovorax sp. | reverse complement strand
CATCCGCAGCTGCTCGCGCGTGATCTCACGAACGTCGCACCCGAAGCGCGCCCTCAGGCGCTGCGCCGTGTCCATGTACCGCGCGCGTCTGCTTCGCATATCCTGCACGTGCCAGATCCTGCCCAAGCTGGGCGATCGTTTGATCCACGGTGGCCTCCTTCGACCCGCTCGGACGAGGAGCGGCGCCGAGTTCAAGGCGACCACCAACGTTTCAGCTCTGCAGGATCTGGCGTTTCAGCGCGCCACCACCGCCGCGGAGCGGCTTCGTTCCGGGCTCGGGCTTCGGGCTCGGGCTCGGCTCGGGCTCGGGCTCGGGCTCGGGCTCGGGTGTGGGCGATTGCTGGAGCGCGTGTGCGCTACCAGTTGAACGGGCGGGCGGGGTCGAACTCGATCGACTCGAAGGGCTCGGCGCGGACCGTCTGGGCGCCGTCGAACGCGGCCTCCCTCGAGACGATAGACCTCGAGCGCTCGACTGCGCGGGTCGCACAGCCACGAATGACCGAGGCCTCGGGCCGAGGTAGCCCGCGAGCCTCGGGCGCCGAGGCAGTGGAAGAACGTAAGCGGCGGGTCGCGCGAGAGCGACCAGCGCACCGATCGTGCGCGGCGCGCGGCGCGCGATGCGCGACCCAATCTGCGGAGCGTCGAGCGCACGAGCACGCCTCGCGACACGCTGCGGCTCCTTCGATCGACTACCCTGCGCACCACCATGGCCGACGCCGACGACACCAAGCCGTGCCCCGCGTGCGGGGAAATCATCAAAGTGGCGGCGCTCAAGTGCCGCTTCTGCGGCGAAGATCTCGAGGCGTTCGCCGAGAAGCACGCCGCGCATCACGAGGTCGCGCTCTTCGTCGGCCACCCGGTCGCGCTCTACTCGCTCGCGCGGTGGTTCGCCGCCGTCTTCACCCTCGGCGTGCTCGCTTTCGTCTATTGGCTCCGCTCGCGCGCGCTCACCATCGAGGTGACCACGCAGCGCATCAAGATGGAGCGCGGGCTCTTCTCGAAGACGAAGGAGAGCCTCGAGCTCTTCCGCGTCGATCACGTCGTCACCGAGCAGTCGCTCGGGATGCGCCTGCTCGGCTACGGCGTGGTCCGCGTCGCGACGAGCGACAAGAACGAGAGCCATGTGCTGCTGTACGGCCTCCCGCACTTCGAGGAGCTCGCCGAGAAGATCCGCGACTGCTCGCTGAAGGAGCGCGAGCGCCGCGGGATCCGGGCGATCGCGCAGGTGTGACGGCCGCGCGTACGGCGCTCGCCGACGCGAGAACCGGGCCCCGCGCCTTCATGTAACCTGCTCTCGTGGCCTCGTGTCCGCAGTGCAGCGGCGACGTCGAGCGCGGCGCACCGCACGCGTGCACGCAGGTCACGGTGCTGACGCGCGCGCCGAGCGCCGCCGTCGATCCGTTCCTCGGGCGTGTGCTCGGCGGGCAGTACAGGCTGCTCGAGAAGATCGGCGAGGGTGGGTTCGGCGCCGTGTACCTCGCCGAGCACCTGCACCTGAAGAAGCACTTCGCCGCGAAGATCCTGCGCGGCGACGCGGCGCGCGCGGACGACGCCATCCGACGCTTCGAGATCGAGGCGATCGCCGCGTCGAAGCTCGACCACGACAACATCATCGACGTCGTCCATTTCGGGCGCGCCGACGACGGCGTCGCGTACCTCGTGATGGAGCACCTGCGCGGCGAGACGCTCGCGCAGCGCCTCGCCCGCGGCGCGCTCGCGTTTACCGATGCGGTCGCCGTCGGCGCGCAGCTCTGCCGCGCGCTCCAGGCCGCGCACGGCGCCGGCGTCGTGCACCGCGACCTCAAGCCGGGCAACGTGTTCCTCGCCGAGCGGGGCGGCCGCGTCACGGTGAAGCTGCTCGACTTCGGCGTGTGCCGCATGATCGACGACGACCGCGCCGACGCGCGGATGACGCGCGCCGGGCAGCTCCTCGGCACGCCGCTCTACATGGCGCCCGAGGCGCTGCGTGAGGACGGCGAGCTCGACGCGCGCGCCGACGTCTACGCGCTCGGCGTGATCCTCTACGAGATGGTGACGGGCGCGCCGCCGTTCGTCGCGCGGGACTACCTGCAGGTCCTGCGGATGCACGCGTCGACGCCGCCGCGGCCGCCGAGCGGGGCGAGGCCCGACGTGCCGCCGCAGCTCGAGCGCGTGATCCTCGACGCGCTCGAGAAGGACCCCGCGGCGCGCCACCAGACGGCCGCGCACCTCGAGGCGGATCTGCTCGCCGCGCTGCCCGGCGCCGCCGACTCGTCGCTCCGCTTGAGCG
>DASYCF010000352.1:0-1978 GCA_036500365.1 Byssovorax sp. | reverse complement strand
GGCTCCACACCGGAGGAGAGAGGCCCCCGATGGACGACATGATGGCGGCGCCTCACGCGCGCCGCAAGGCCGCTCTCGCGCGGCTCGCAGAATCGATCGTGGCGCTGCTCGGCGCCCACGGGCAGGAGGCGCGGGAGATTCGCGCGCTCGTGCGCCAGCACGGGGACGAGATCGCGGCGCGACTCTCGAGGTCGCTGGCGGCGGTTGCGTCGGCGCGACCCCGCCCACGTGGCCGCGCTCGCCGCGTACCTCGACGGCCGGCAGGTCGTACGCGTCGCGTCGCGCGCATCGCGTGCGACGGCCCAGAACCGCCGCCAGCGCCAGGGGGCCGCCCGTGACCGGGCTCGTCGTCTTCGACGTGCGCGACCCCCGATACCGGCGGGGCGTCAAGGCGCCCGACAACCCCAAAGGGACGAGCGATTGGCGTGCTCCGCTCGGCTCGCCCGCGAACACCCGACGGGTGCGCGCCGCGGGTGCCGTCGTCTCCGTGGAAGCCGCGCTCTCGCGCGCGTGGCGGCATGACGCGCACGCGGTCGCCTACGCGACCCATGGGCCCGACGGGGAGCCGCTCGAGCGACAGCCGCGCGTCACGAAAGAGGGCCTCGCGTGGGTGCAGGGGCAGGGCTTCGGCGTCACGGCGAGCACGCTTCTCGCCGACGTCGATTGCCCCGATCACGGCGCATGGACTCCGTCGCTGCGCACGAAGTTCGATGCTGCGTTTGCGGCGTCGCCGACGTGCTCCACGGCAGGGCTCTTCTTCACGGCGCACGGCGCGCGAATCGTGCAACCGCTCGCGTCCCCGCTCGACGTCGAGGCGTTCGAACGCGTGCTCGGAGCGTGGTTGTTGCGACTGCGCAACGATGGCATCGCAGCCGATCTCGGTTGCCGAGACTGGACGCGTTTTTTTCGATTGCCGCTCGTCATGCGCGACGGCGTGCGGACGGCCACCATCGTCGACACGTCGCACATGGTTGCGGTCGCGCTCGAGGTACCGCCCGCCGAGCCCGAGCGAGCGCCGCGCCGACGCGGAGCGCCACGCCCCGTCGCGGGGTTCGTCGACACGCTCGACGACGCGTGGCGCGAGCGCGTCGTCCCCGTCGTCGCCGTCATGGCGGCGATTCCGCTCGGCACGCGACACGCCACCTCGCTCGCGATCGCGGGCGCGCTCCTGCAACTCCGCGTCTCGCCCGAGCTCGTGCCCGCGCTCGCGTCGCATATGGCGAACGCCGCCGGTTGGGACGGCGGCAAGGCGCTTGTCGACGCGCGGTCGACCGTCGACCGCTGGGCGCAGCGCTCCCCGCACACGCGCTTGGCGTGGCTCGAGCGCACCGCGCCCGACGTCGCGACCGCGCTCCGCCGCGTCGTCATCGCCCCCCGCGTCGTCGACGCGTCCGTGCCCACGCTCGACGCGGACGGCGTCTCCGCGGCGATGGTCGACGTCATGAGCCGCGCGCGCGCCGGCCACGGCGTGCAGCTCGTGCAGGCGCCATGCGGCGCGGGTAAGACGCGCGCGGCGTGCGCAGCGGCCGCGGAGCGCGCCGCGAAAGAGCACGCGGACGGCCGCCCCGCGCACGAACACCCGCGCGACCCGCTCGGCTCGCACACCGCGATCGCGGAGCCGACGACGCGACTCGCCGTCGAGGTGACGGCCCGCGCGCGACGAGACCACGGCCTCGCGGTGCGCCGCGACTTCGGCGTGCTCTCGGTCAAGAACGCCGACGGCGAGCCCGCGTGTCGCGTCTACGAGAGCGCGCGCCCCATGTCCGACGGCGGGCAGTCAATCCCGCTCGCCTACTGCCGGCCGTGCCCGCACCGCGAGACGTGCGCCGCGTACGCCGCGCGCGACGAAGACGACGGAGCCCGCGTCGCCGTCGGGCCGCACGCGATGCTCGGCGGGCTTGCGGCGTTCGCAGGCACGACGGGGCTACTCGTCGTCGACGAACCAGGCGCGCTCGTGCACGTCGAGCGCCTCACGTCG
>DASYCF010000351.1:0-2489 GCA_036500365.1 Byssovorax sp. | reverse complement strand
GGGCGCGGGGATCGGCATGCGCGCGGCCAGGAAGAACGCTCAGCCCGAAGTCGGGGGCTTGGGGGCGTGAGCCGGCACGCTGGCGGAGCCCCCATCGTCACCGATGCCGAGGAGCTGTCGCGCGCGCCCCGGCTCCACGATCTCGCGGCCGACGCCCTTCGCATAGGAGGCCGCGCGGGCGACGAGCGGCGCGCTCCCCTCGGCGAGGACGCCCTTGTCGAGGTAGATGTTGTCCTCGAGCCCGACGCGGGCGTGGCCCCCGAGGCGCATCGCGAGCTCCGTCATCGGCCGCTGGTGACGCCCGACGGCGGCGACGCCCCAGGTCGCGCGCTCTGGCACCTGGCTGATCAAAAAGCGAAGCACGTCCTCGCGCGCGCCGATGCCGCCGGGGACGCCGAGCACGAACTGAAAATGGAGCGGCGCGCCGATGTGACCGTCCTTGAAGAGCGCGAGCGCCTCGTCGACGTGACCGACCTCGTAGCACTCGAGCTCGGCGACGCTCCCGGCCGCGCGGATCCGCGCGGCGAGGTCCTTGATCTGCGGGCGCGTGTTGACGAACACGTCGTCGCCGAAGTTCAGCGTGCCGCAGTTGAGCGTCGCCATCTCGGGCTTCTCGAGGAGCGGCTGCGCGCGCTGGTCGATCGACATGCCGACCGCGCCGCCGGTCGACGTCTGCACGATGACGTCGGTCTTCGCGCGGATCGCGGCGATCGCCTCGTGGAAGAGCGCGCGCGACTGCGTGGGCGTGCCGTCGGGGTTGCGCACGTGGAGGTGGATGACCGAGGCGCCCGCGTCGCGGCAGCGCGCCGCCTCGTCGGCGATCTCGCGCGCGGTGATGGGCAGGTGGGGCGTCTGCGCGCGCGTCGTCTCGGCGCCGACGATCGCGGCCGTGAGGACGACCTCCGCGTTCGGCGGCGTCACGATCACGCGCGGCGGCGGGGTGATGATCGGCCGCGGCTCCGGCAGCGTCGCCAGCTCGGGCGCGTGCGACGAGAGCGCCGGCAAGACGAGGCGCGGCCTGCGCTGCAGGTCCTTCGGCACGACGCACGTGCCGAGCGCGCGGCACACGACGACGGGGTCCTCGAGCGCGTTGGCGGCCGACTCGGCGAGGCCCGCGTCGCGCGCGCTGGCGACGACCTTGCGCGCCTCGAACGCCATCGCGCGGCTCGTCGCGCCGACCTTCGTGATGACGCCGGTCGCCTCGAGGTAGTCGCCCGCGCGCACGGGGGCGAGGAACTCGATCGCCTCGTACGCGCGGAACAGGCCCTCGTCGCCGTCGAGCCGGATGAGGAGCTCGGTCGCGACGTCGCCGAACAGGCCGAGGACGCGCGCGCCGTCGACCAGCTCGCCTGCGTAGTGCGCGTCGTGTGCGCCCATGCGCACGCGCAGCGTGACCGTGAGACCGACGCCGGGGCTGCTCATGACGCGGGAGGTTCGACAACCCCGGACGCGCCGTCAACCCCGGCGCGCCGCACCGGCCCTCAGCGCGCGCCCGACATGGACAGGGCGAGGATGTGGGCGAGCAGATCCACCCCGTCGGCCGACGAGACGGACACGCTGTTCGTGCCGCCGCCGGAGAGCCGCATGTGCTTGTTCGCGCTGCCGGGCGCGAGCAGCCGCTCGCTGTAGCCGGCGGCGGGCGCGAGCTCGCGCAGGCGGGCGGTGAGCGAGAGGAAATTCCGGGCGGCGGACGGCTCGAGCTCGGCGCCGAGGCCCGTGTAGTTGGTGCCGCGCTCGCGCACGAGCCACGGCGCCTCCCCGCTCGCGCGGAACAGGTACAAGACCTGCTCCGACTCGCTCGAGAAGGCCTTCTTCTCCTCGGTCACCTTCTTGCGCACGACGAGGCCGCCCGAGAGGACGGCGCGGCCGACGTCGAATTTCTTCGTCGTGACCTCGGTGCGCGACTCGGTGTGCTTCGAGTGCATCGCGCGGAGGATGGCGCGGAGGTCGCCGAACGGGAGGCGCTCGCCCGAGTCGACGAGGACCAGCGCGTCCGGCTCGAAGGCGAAGCGTCGCACCAGCACCATCTCGGCGCTGCCGACCACCTCGGCCGCGTCGACGCAGAAGGCCTCGTGGCCGCGCGCGCGGATGCTCTCGAGGAGGCCGCGCGCGCGCGCGGGATCGGCCGCGGTGAGCACGATCGCAGGCAAGCCGGCGACGAGCTTGAGCCGCTCTTCGTACGCCGTCGTGCCGAGGTCGTTCGCGAGCGCCTTCGCCTCGGCGGCGATGGCGTCGGTCACGCCGGGCGGGGTGGCGAGCGAAGCGATGGCGACGACGTGCACCGACCGAAGCTACCACGCGCCGCCGGGCGAGCTAGCGCGTGTGCGAGGCGCGGCGCGCGGCGTCGACCGCGGCGTCGAGCTCCGCCGCGAGGTCGGGCGAGCTCGCGGTCCGGCGCGTCCACACGCGCTGGAGGCGCATCAGATCGGCGAGCTCGAGGTCGAGCTCGGCGAGCGCGCGGCCGACCTCGCCTCGCTCGAGCGCGGCGA
>DASYCF010000350.1:0-3007 GCA_036500365.1 Byssovorax sp. | reverse complement strand
CGCCCGCGCCGGGTGCGTCGCGCGCGCGGCCGACGGCGACGCCGACGCGGCGCGCGAGGGGAGCGCGATCGCGACGCGCGCAGGCGAGCTCGAGATCCGCCTCGGCGCGGCCGAGCTCGTCGCGCCCGCGGTCGGCCCGCTCGAGGTCGTCCGCTTCGGCGCCACGGTGCTCACGCGGAGCGACGACGGCGCCGAGCGCAATCTCCACATCGTCGGCGTGGACGAGGCCGCCGCCGCGCCCCGCGCCGCGCCGCCCGCCGCGAGCGAGGTGGCCTTCACCGCGCCGATCGCCCGCGCGCTCCTCGGAAAGCGCGTCGGAGACGTCGCGACCGTGCACACGCCGCGCGGCGAGAGCGAGCTCGAGGTCGTCGCGATCGAGCAAAGCGGTTAGCAGCGCCGCCGCCCTCGATGCGCGAATTGAGCAGTCGAGTGCGCCACGGCTCGCAAGAACCGCGGGAATTCGCCCACTCTCTCGACGGCACGCGTCGTGCTGAGGCTTTGCTCCGAGATGACGCAGCCCGCCTGGCTCCGCTCCGGAACGGTCTTCTTCGACCGCTACCAGCTCGTGCGCTGCATCTCCGCGGGCGGCATGGGCGCCGTCTACGAGTGCGTCGACACGAAGACGCGGCGCCGCCGCGCGCTGAAGGTCATGCTGCCCGGGATCGCGACCGACGCCGATTTTCGCGCGCGCTTCCAGCGGGAGGCGACGGTCACCGCCTCGATCGAGAGCGAGCACCTCGTCGAGATCTTCGACGCCGACGTCGACGCGGCGACCGGCTCCCCGTTCCTCGTGATGGAGCTCCTGCGTGGCGACGACCTCGGCCGCGTCCTCGCCGAGCGCGGCGCGCTGCCGTTCGACGTCGCCGTCGGCCTGCTCCGCCAGGCCGCGCGCGCGCTCGACAAGACGCACGCCGAGGGGATCGTCCACCGCGACCTCAAGCCCGAGAACCTCTTCGTCACGCGCGACGAGGACGGCGCGCTCAAGCTCAAGGTGCTCGACTTCGGCATCGCGAAGGTGGTCGAGGTGCGGTCCGACGCCGCGACGACGCGCGCGCTCGGCACGCCGCTCTACATGTCGCCCGAGCAGATCACGGGCGACGGCGGCATCGGTCCGCGCGCCGACCTGTTCACCCTCGGGCACATCGCCTACGCGCTGCTCACGGGCGAGGCGTACTGGGCCGAGGAGGGCGCCGAGGCGAGCGCGCTCTTCACGCTCTGGAGCCGCATGCTCCTCAGCGTGCGCGAGCCGGCGGGCGCGCGCGCCGAGCGGCGCCGCGGCGTCGCCCTCCCGTTCGCGTTCGACGCGTGGTTCGCCCGCGCCACGGCGCTCGACCCGTGGCAGCGCTTCGAAGGCGCGGCGGCGATGATCGCGGAGCTCGCGGCGATCCTCGCCGCGGCCGCTGAGCCGCGCGCGTACGTCGATCCGGCGCCGCGCCCGTCGTCGCTGGCCGCGGACTCGAGCGCGCGAACGTCGGGGCCTCGCGGCACGCTCCTGCTCGACCCGAACGTCGACGCGAGCGGATCGGGCGCGGCGCCCGCCGTGTCGCGCACCACCTCGGGGAACACGGGCGCCGCTCGCGCGTCGTCCTCGACCCGCGCGTGGCTCGTCGCAGGAGCGGCGATCGCCGCGGCGACCTACCTCGGCGTCTCACGCCTCGCCCCGAGCGGAGCGCCCAACGCCGAAGCGGCGATCGCCGCGACGATCGTCGCGCCGCCGCTCGAAGACGCGTTCGCCGAGGTGACGCCGGAGGCCGCCGACGTCGCGCGCGCCCCGGAGAGCGCCCGCGAGCCTCTCGCCGAAGCTCCGCGCGAGCCACCGCACGGCGCGCGCGACGGCCATGCGTCGCCCCTCGACCCGCCTACGCCTGCCGCCCGCTCGCCGTCCCCGTGGGATGACGCCGTCGGCCGCGGGATGACCGCCGCGCGCGCCTGCGTCGACGGCGCCGCGACCGACACGGTGGTCACGCTCACGTTCGCGCCGAGCGGCACATTGGCTCGAGTCGACGCGAGCGGCTGGGCGAACGACCACGGCGCGAGCGCGTGCATCGAGCGCGCGTTCACCGGCCTCGCCGTCGCGCCGTTCACCGCGCCGTCGACGTCGACGCGGTTCGTCCTTCGATCACGAGTTCGCTGATCAGCGCGTCTGGCAGGCGTCGTTCTGCGTCTTGCAGCGCGAGAGGACGCACACGGTGCACACGGCGCCGCGCAGGGGCGCCGCGCACTCGGACGCGCACTGCGTGGCGACGCACGTGTTCACGGACGCGAGCGTGAGCGCGCGCTCGGGCGCGACGCGGTGCGCGCAGCCGCACATGCAGGGGCGCACGTCGCCGCCGCGCGCGGCGCACTGGTACTCGCAGTCGGCGGCTTGCTTGCACGTCGAGCGGCCGGCCGCGGCGTCGACGTCGCACGTGCGACCGAGCGCGCACGTCGCGAGCGCGGCGCAGTCGCGCGGGCGCCGGCCGAAGCAAGCGCGCAGCTTGCCGTTCGTCTTGCACTCCGCGAAGCAGCCGGGCGCGCCGACGCCGACGCAGCGCTCGTACTCGTGGCACTCCGACTCGCACAGCGCGTCGTCCGTCGCCGAGGCCACCGCGGGCGAGGTCGGCGCCGGCGACGGAGGTCCGGCCGGATCGGTTCGCTTCGAGAGCTCGCCGGACGCCGCGAAGAGGCCGAAGCCGATCGCGAGGAGCAGCAGCATGAGCGCGCCCCCACCGACGAGAAGCCACACGCCGGCGCCGACGCCCGAGGCAGCGCGCGGGGCGGCGGGCGCAGGCAGGGGCACGGGCGCGGGCGCAGCAGCGGGCGTGGGAGCGAACGGCGGCGGCGGTGCGGCGGCAGGCGGAGCGTTCGAAGGCGCGACGGCGGTGGGGCCGAACGCGAGGGGCGCGTCGCGGCGCGGCGCTCCGGTGGCGCGCGTGGCGAGCTCTCGAAGCGCGGCGGCCATGTCGGCGGCCGAGTGAAACCGGTGCGCGGGCTCCTTCGCGAACGCGCGCGCGAAGAAGGCGTTGGC
>DASYCF010000349.1:0-4237 GCA_036500365.1 Byssovorax sp. | reverse complement strand
CGTCGCGGTCGACGAACCTGCCGACGCGCGACGCCTCGGCGTATGCGGCGACGAGCAGCGTGAAGGCCCCCGACTGCGCGCGCGACCACTGCTTCGCGGCGGTCGTCTCGGCGACGCCGAGCTTCTTGCCCATCTCGCCGGCGAGCCGCTTCGCGAGCGCCTCGTCGTTCGCGCGGTAGTTCACCTTGTCGCGCTCGAGGTCGACGCGGCGCTCGCGGTAGAGCTTCGCGTAGCCGACGAGGTCGTTGGCGAGGTCGAGGTCGCCGCGGCCGGCGCGCAGGAACTTCATCACCTCGAGCGACTGCGGGTCGCGCACGTTGTACTCGAGCGCCGAGCGCATGCGCTTCCTGCAGTCGACGGCCTGCGCGCGGAGGTCACCCGGCAGGGCCGCGCGCGAGTCGGTCGCGCTCGCCTCGAGCAGCTCGCGCCGGGCGTGCCAGGTCGCGAGCGCCGCGTCGCGCAGCCCGTCGAGCACGTCGAGCTTCGCGAGCCCGAGCTTCGCGAGCGCCTCGATGGTCGCGCGCCGCTTCGCCTCCTCGAGCCGCGTCGCGGCGGACAGCGCGACGAGCGCGGCCTGCTGCGCGTCGAGGTACGGCTTCACGAGATCCGCGTCGGCGATGGCCGCGATGGCCGCCTCGAGCCGCGCGTACGCCGCGTCCGCGCCCGAGACGTCCGCGCCCTCGTCGTCTGCGGCGTCGGCCCGCTTGGCCTCGGCCGCCTTCGGCGCGGCGGCGGGCGCCGCGGCCTCCTTCTCGTGCTTCGCGGGCGCGGCCTTCGCAGGCGCGGCGGCGTGCTTCGGCTCGGCCTTCTCGGGCGCGGCCTTCTCGGGCTCGGCCTTGGTGGACTTCTTCGCGGGCTCCGCCTTGCTGGCGGTCTTCGTGGCCTTCGGCTTCTCGGCGGCTTCCTTCGTCGGGCGGCTCATGGGCGCGATCGCTACCACAAAACCCCCGCGGAGCTCCCCGTGAGCTGGGCCACCTACCGTACGACTGGAAAAGACCTCCTCGCCAGCTCCCCACCGCCCGCCCGAGCCCCGGAGACCTCCTTCGGAGGCACCACCGACCTCGCGCGAGCGCCGCGCCCCCGTCGACGAGCCCATCCGCCGTCCGCCCGACCTCCGCGGACCTCCTCGACGAGCCGCGCGCCGGTCACGCGAGCCCCGCGGGCCTGCGCCGCCCTACTCCCCCCTCTCCCGAGAGGGAGAGGGGGGCTGGGGGGGTGAGGTCCGCGCGTTGGCGTCGGCCTCGCCCTGCTTCGCCCGGGCTCGCTGCCGCGCCGACGGCTGCGCGGACGGGTGCTTCGCGAGCTCGATCGCGCGGCGGACGGCCTTCCCGAGCAGCGCCGCGAGCGCCGGATCGCCCACGGCGACGACGTCGATCGCGCCGTGGTCCGAGTCGATGAAGACGCTCGTGCCCTCGTCGTCGCCGCGCGTGATCACGTCGACGCCCGTCACCTCGGCGCACGGGATCGCGGCGCCGAGCTGACCCTCGAGGCGCAGATCGATGGCGCCCCCGCGGCTCACCCACGGCGCGACGACGAAGCGGCCGGCGCCGAACCACGCGAGCGGCGTCGACGACGCGGCGTACGCCGACGCGAAGCGCGCGATGCCCGAGAAGGCGAACGCCGCGATCGAGAGCAGCGTCGCGACGGAGCCGAAGGCCGCCGCGCGCCCGCCCGCGTGATCGATCGCGGCCTCGACGGCCGGGGCCCAGAAGCCGACGGCGAGCGCCGCGAGCCCGATCGCGACGACGCGCTGCGTGCTGGCGCCGAGCCGCGGGCCCTCGCCGGCGTGGTCGCGAAGGACGAACCGATCGCCCTCCGAGCGGGCGGCGTAGCGCGCGAGCTGCGACGCCGACGCGACCGCGATCTCGTCGGCGTCGTCGGCGCGAGGCGCGTCCGACGCGCCGTCGGTCGGCCCATCCTCGAGCGGGACGGCGAGCGCCGCCGCGAGCGCGCGCGCGAAGCGGGTCGCGCCGTCGTCGGGCTGTCCCTCGAGCGGGCGCCCCTCGGACGCGAGCAGGCGCGCGCCGCCCTCGAGCTCGACCCACACCTCGACGTGGGCGCGCGTGAACGCGCAGCCGGGCAGGGCGCAGCACGGCTCCGACGCGCGCGCGACCACGACCCGGGCGAACCGCGCCGGCTCCACGTCGCCGGGTCCGCGGAGCGGCGCGCGCGTCGCCGTCAGCGCGCCGCCCGCGCGCGCGAGGCGCAGCAGCGTCGGCGGCACCGGCGCCGCGCCCCAGCCCTCCTCGACGGCGCCGACGGGCGGGTGCACCCGAACGAGGAGCGTCGCGTCCACGTCCGCCGCGCTCGCGAACGCCTCGACCGCGCGCGCGGCGTCGTTCGGGAGCAGCACCCCGTCGACGAGCGGATCGGCGGGCTGCGCGCCCACGAGGGCGACGCGCGCCGCGATCTCCTCGACCGAAGGGCCGCTGGGTGCCGGCATCGCGCGGTCCTTAGCGCGAAACCCCGCCCGCGTGCGCGGCATCGGACCGTGAGCGCCGGCTCGCCTGCATGAGAAGCCCATCGCGTAGAGGTCCGTCTCGCGCTAAATTCTCGGACCGAGGTTTCCTATGAGGACGCTCTTGCTTGCGGTCGTGATGGTAGGCGGCGCGGTCGTGGTCGGCTGCGGCGGCATCGGCGACGCGGAGAACCTCTTCTCCGAGAGCGTCGGCGGCGCGACGCCCGGCGCGACGACCTCGGCAGGCGGCGCGTCGCCCACGTCGAGCACCGGCCCCGGCGCGACGACGCACACGTCGACCACCAACACGGGCCCGACCGTCACCGCCACGAGCACGACGACGACGACGACGGGCCCGACGACGACGACCGTGAGCTCGACCGGCGCGAACATGGCGCAGAGCTCGAGCGCGACGTCGACCGTCGCGGTCACCGTCTCGAGCTCGTCGACGGGCACCTCGCCGACGATCACGTGCGGGGCCTTCAACTGTCCGACGAACAACGGCGGCGCCTGCTGCTCGAACATCTTCGCCCACGGCGGCGGCGTGACGTCGTGCGTGTCGAGCAGCGACCCCACCCAGTGCGACAACCGGCCCGACCAGAGCGGCTTCAGCTCGCTCATCACGTGCGACGCCCCGATGGACTGCCCCGGCCAGGCCTGCTGCGGCCACCTCGTCTTCGCCGGCGGCGGCGACTACTACGACACCGTGAATTGCCAGACGTCGTGCGACTACAACTCGGGCCAGGTCACGCTGTGCGACCCCGGCGAGCCCGACCAGGGTCACTGCCCCATCATCGACGACGGCCAGGGCAACCAGGTGCAGTCGCACTGCACCCAGAGCAGCCTCCTCCCGATGGGCTACTTCGTCTGCACCACGTAGCGACGATGGGGGCTCCGCGGGCCCCCGACGATGGGGGCTCCGCCCCCATCGCGGAGCGGCGTTTCCCGTGGTTTGGGCCAGGGCTAGACGAATCACGGGACGATTGCTTGGGGGGTCGAGCGCGTCGAGCGGCGCGAACACCTTGAGAGAATCCGCGCCGAGCGCGCTCGCCTCGCGGATGTAGAGCTGCGTCGTCGCGAACGTCACGTGACCGGCCGCGTTCTGGATCTTGAGCGGCGGGTCCTCACGGATCGCGCGCCACGTGATGCCGGTCGCGCGCAGATCGTGGAACCGGAGCTGCCGTTGCGTCTTCGTCGTCGAGTAGAGCTCGGCGCGGGGCACGCCGGCCACGCGGAGGTGCTCGCGCAGCTGCGCCGCGAGGTCCCTTTCTTCGGCGAGGCCGGGCAGCACACGGCCCTTGCCGTCGACGGCGGCGCGCATCCGTTCGAGCACGGGTACGAGGGCGGGCTCGAGGGGGACGCGGCGAGACGTGCCGGTCTTCGTCGTGCCCTCGACGCCGCGCTCGTCCAACGTGCGGTGGACCTTCACGCTCGCGTGCGCGAGGTCCACGTCCTCCCACAGAAGGCCGCGCAGCTCGGCGGCGCGCAAGTAGGTGTAGGTGGCGACGGCGTAGACCTGGCGTGCGGCAAGGGGCACCGCGTCGCAGGCGACGAGCTGCGCGAGCTCGCTCGGGTAGAGGTAGACCTTCGCCTTCTCGGCGCCCGCTTCGGGGCCGCGTACGTCGCGAGCGGGGTTGTCGTCGCGGACGCGGAGGGCGAGCGACTTCGCTCGGGCCGCGTCGTCAAACAGCTTGCTCACGAGGTTCCACGCGTTCTCCGCCGTCTTCCAGCTGATGACCTCGTCCTGCACTTTGCCGTCGAGGTATTCGACCCAGCGCT
>DASYCF010000348.1:0-6766 GCA_036500365.1 Byssovorax sp. | reverse complement strand
CGCAAGGACGCAGATGGCCTGCCGATCGATCGCGCGCCGACGCTCGACGACGTGCGCGGCAACGACGGCGAGCACCGCCGCCTCGCCCTGGGCTGCACGGCCGCGGTCGCCTTCGTGCTCCTCGCCTTCTGGATCATCCGCGCCCTCGTCCTGCGCTGACCGTACTCCCGTATTTTGTCTCCGAAGTTGCATGGGAAGGACCTAGCTGAGGCGGGATGATGCGGCGTCAGACGGGTGCGACGGCGAGCAGCGGAGCGCAGCCGTACATTGGTACGGCGAGCACCGCAGCGGAGCCGCCGCGCCCGTCTGACGCCGCAGCGCCCGCCTCAGCCGATGAGGATGCCGCGCGCGACGAGCTGCGCGGCGAAGATGGCCGCGGCGTCGACGAGCGCGTGCGTCACGATGGACGACGTGATGCGCCGCGTGCGCCAGGCGAGCGCGCCGAGCGCGAGCGCGAGCACGAACGTACCGGCGACGCCGACCGCGCCCTTGTAGACATGGCAGAGCGCGAAGACGAGCGACGAGAAGGTCACGGCGACGAGGCCCGCCGCGGCGCCGTCGCCGAGCGCCGTGCGCAGGCGACCGAGCAGGAAGCCACGAAAGCACAGCTCCTCGTAGAAGCCGACGAACAGCGAGATCGGCAGGACGGCCCAGGGCGGCAGCGCGGCGAGCGCGGCGAGGACGTCACGCGTGTCGGGCGAGCCCACGTGGAAGGCGTCGGCGGGCAGCGCCGCGAGCGTGGTCGCGCGGCCGACGACGAAGACCTCGTCCGTCAAGTGCGACGCCGCGAGCGCGACGGCGGCGCCCGCCGCGCAGCCGATCACGCCGAGGAACGCGAGCACGCCGAGGCCGATGGAGCGCCCGAGCTTCTCGCGCGAGAGGCCGAGCGACGCGGCGAGGTCGGCGTCGCGGCTCGCGATCGACACGCAGAACACGACCGAGATCTGCGCGATGACGTACGCGCTCGCGACGAAGCGCCACTGCGGCGGCACGAGCGAGAACACCCGGACACCGACGTCGAGCGGGGCCACGAGCAAGCCGAACAGCGCGCAGAACGCCAGCGCCTCGGCGAGCGCGCGCGCCCGCGCGCCGGAGGTCACCTTCGCCGAGCCCACGTCGGATCGATAGCAGGTCGCGCAGGCCGAGGCCCCTCGTCATCGCCTCGACCCCGCGAGGCGTGGTACGGAGTCATCATGGGCTCCGTGGCAGCGGCGAGCGCGCTCGATCGGCGACGGCGCGCCGACGCGCTCGAAGACACGCTGCGTGCCCGCGTGTGGCGCGCGCGCGCCCGCGTGTCGCGCGCCGAGGGCGTCATGGTGTTCGACGCCCCGGGGGTCGGCGCGTGGACGGTGCGCCTCCACGGCGGCCGCGCGACGCTCGAGCGCGGGCGCGCCCTCCGCGCGACGTCGACGCTGCGGGCCGACGCCGACACGCTCCTCGCCGTGCTCGAGGGCCGCGAGCGCGGGGCCGACGCGTTCCTCGCTGGCCGCCTCGTCGTGCGCGGCAGCCTCGCGCTGCCCATGGAGCTCGACGACCTGTTGCCGCCCGCGCGGCGCGACGCCCGCGCGATCCGCGTGCGCCGCGTGACGGCCGACGGCCTCTCGACGTTCTGCCTCGAGGCGGGCCGGGAGGACGCGCCGGCGGTCGTGCTCTTTCACGGGCTCGGCGCGACGAGCGCGTCGTTCTTGCCGACGATCTGCGATCTGTCCGCGGATCACCGCGTCATCGCGCCGGACCTCCCCGGCTTCGGCGAGACGGCGAAGCCCCTCACGCCGCTCCGCCCGGAGTTCTTCGCGCGGCACGCCGTCCACCTGCTCGACGAGCTCCGCGTGCCGCGCGCGCACCTCGTCGGCAACTCGATGGGCGGGCGCATCGCGCTCGAGGTCGCGCTCCGCTCGCCCGAGCGCGTCGGCCGCGTGGCGCTCCTCTGCCCGTCGCTCGCCTGGAAGCGTTTTCGCTTCGCGGCGCGCCTCGTCCGGCTCCTCCGCCACGAGATGGCCGTCGTGCCGATGCCGATGCCGCACGCGGGCGTCACGCTCTCGCTCCGCTTCTTGTTCGCCGACGCCCGCCGCGTGCCGAGCGCCGGCATGCTCGCCGCGGCCGACGAGTTTCGCCGCGTGTTTTCGAGCGTGCGCGGGCGCGTCGCGCTCTTCAACGCGATGCGCGAGATCTACCTCGAGGAGCCGCACGGCGAGCAGGGCTTCTGGGAGCGCCTGCCGAAGCTCGCGCCGCCGTCGCTCTTCGTCTTCGGCGACAAGGACATGCTCGTGCCGCCATCGTTCGCGCGCTTCGTCTCCGAGGCGCTGCCCGCGGCGCGCATCTCGCTCTTCGACGACTGCGGGCACGTGCCGCAGTTCGAATGGCCCGACCGCACGCACGCGCTCATCCGCTCGTTCTTCGCGGAGCACGAGCGCGGCTGACGCGGTCGCCCTCCGCGCGCGGCGCACAAACGCGTGCGGCGTCGCCGTCGTTGCGATTAGATGCGGCCATGCTTCGACGCACGATCGGCGTGCTCGCGACGGCCGCGCTCGCGGCCGTGATCGTGGGCGCGTGTAGCTCCTCGGACACCTCCGGCGTGGCGGGCGACGCGGCGACCGGCGCGTCGTCGTCGAGCGCGAGCGCGTCCGTGTCGTCGTCCAGCGTCGCGTCGTCTTCGTCTTCGTCGACTGGCGCCGGCGGCGGGGGCGGCGGCGCGCCGTTTCCGCTGCCGAGCGACATCGGCTTCGCGCCCGGCGCGGACTTCCCCGCGGGCGAGCTCCTCGTGTTCAACGACTGGAACGCGATCCCGAACACGCTGAGCGCCGTACCGATCGGCGGCGGCGCAGCGACGGTGATCCTCTCCGCCGACACGCTGTGGTCCGTCGGCGTCGCGCGCACGTCGCGCAAGGTCGCCTTCTCGGCCGGCTTCTCGACCGACGTGCAGCTCGCGCACTACGGCGTCGACATCGGGAGCGCCATCGAGCCGAGCTGGCTCTACGACCCGTCGACCCGAGAGATCTCGCAGCTCTCCGACGGCAACCTCAACGACGAGTGTCACCTGTTCTCGCAGGACGAGCAGACGCTCTATCTGTGTCGCCGATACGACTTCACCGAGACCTCGAACAAGGGATATCGAGTCGGCAAGGTCGACATGTCCACGCTCGCGTTCACGTTCTTGACGGCGGATCTCCCGGACGAGCTCGACTTCCACCCGGCGGTCGACGCGGCGGAGACCTCGCTATTGTTCGGCGCGGTCTTGATCCAGGGGACGACCCAATCGCGGCAGATCGACGCGCTCGCCCTCCCGTCCGGCTTGCCGAGCGTCGCCCTCGCCGACGCGGACGCGCCGGTCTTCTCGCCCGACTTCTCGAAGGTCGCGTTCACGAACTACGCAGACGCGGGCGCGCTCTACGTCGCGAGCCCGACGCTGCAAGCGCCCGTGAAGATCGCGACCGAGGGCGGGGACGAGGCCGCGTGGTCTCCCGACGGGACGCGCGTCGCGTACCTCGTCTTCGACGACGCGCTCGGCTGCTCGCACATCCACTCTGTCGCCGCAGACGGGAGCGAGGCCGACGCGCCGACGACGCTCCGCGACTGCGGCGCGACCGGCGAGTTCATCACGACGCTCGCCTGGCTCCCACCCTGAGGGTCGAGCGGGTACAGCTCAGTCCGCGGGCCACTCGATCTCGACCTCGACAGGCGGGGTCGCGCCGAAGTCGGTGTAACGCGCCCACGTAGGCCGCACGCGGAAGTGCGTGATGCCCGTCCACGCGAGCCGGTCTTTCCCATCGGGGTACGGGCCGAAATATACATCGAGCAGACGCGCGCGCTCGTCGCCGGCGGGCTCGTCGGCGACGCCCTCGAGCTGCACGGTGACGTCACCCTGCCACGCGGTGATCGACCCGCGCGGGCGCTCGCGCAGGTTCCGCGCCTTGCGCGTCGACGTGAGCGTGTCGAACACCACCTCTCCCGCGTCGCTCGTCGCGATGCCGACGACGGCGCCCTGCGGCGAGCCGTCGGCCGCGACCGTGCCGAGGACGGCGAGCTTCTGCGATTGAAGGAAGCGGATCAGCCCCTGGCGATCCACGTCACGCCTCGTTCCACGTCGCGCCGACGCCGACGTCGACGACGAGCGGCACGTCGAGCGCGAGCACGGACTCCATCGCCGCCTTCACCTTGGCCTTCGCCTCGTCGGCGAGCGCCTCGGGGATCTCGAAGACGAGCTCGTCGTGCACGGTGAGCACCATGCGCGCGCCGGGCACGACCGGGTCCTTGAGCTTCACCATCGCGAGCTTCAAGAGGTCGGCGCTCGTGCCCTGGATGGGCGTGTTCTGCGCGATGCGCTCGGCGTACGAGCGGCGCATCGGGTCCGTGTTGCGGAGATCGCCGAGGTGGCGCACGCGGCCGAGCAGCGTGTGAACGACCTCGGTCCGGCGCGCCTCGATCATGGTGCGCTCCTTGTACTCGTGCACGCCCTTGTAGCGCTCGAAGTAGCGCTTGATGAAGCTCGACGCCTCGGCGCGCGGGATCGACAGGCGCTTCGCGAGCGCGACCTCGCCCATGCCGTAGATGACGCCGAAGTTCACCGTCTTGCTGCGGCGGCGCATCTCGTCGGTCACGCCGGCCGCGTCGACGCCGAAGATCTCCATCGCCGTCCGAACGTGCACGTCCTCGCCCTTCTGGAACGTGTCGACGAGCACGGGGTCGTGCGAGAGGTGCGCGAGCACGCGGAGCTCGATCTGCGAGTAGTCGGCGGCGAGCAGCACGGCGCCCTTCGGCGCGACGAACGCCTTGCGGATCATGCGCCCGAGCGCGGTGCGCACGGGGATGTTCTGCAGGTTCGGATCCTGCGACGAGAGGCGCCCCGTCGCCGCGACCGCCTGGCTCCAGCGCGTGTGGATGCGCCCGGTCGCCGGGTTCACGAGCCTCGGCAGCGCGTCGACGTAGGTGCCCTTGAGCTTCGCGATGCTGCGGTGCTCGAGCACGATCCCGGGCAGGGGGTGGTCGTCCTCGAGCGCCTCGAGCACCTCGGCGTCGGTCGAGCGGCCGGTCTTCGTCTTCTTGATCGCGCGGAGCTTGAGCACGTCGAAGAGCACGCTCTCGAGCTGCTTCGGCGACGCGAGGTTGAGATCCACCCCGGCGACGCTGCGCGCCTTCTCCTCGAGCTTCGCGAGCTCGATCGTCATCTCCTTGTTGAGCACGTCGAGCGCGGCGAGGTCGACGAGCACGCCGTCCCGCTCCATGCCGGCGAGCACGTGCGAGAGCGGCAGCTCGAGGTCGGCGAGCAGCGCGTCGAGGTGCTCGACCTTCAAGCGCTGCGCCTGGCGGTCGGCGAGGCCGAGCGCGACCTCGGGGTAGCGCGCGAGGTGGCGCGCGGTCTCCTCGACGTCGAACTGATCGGGCGCCGTCGGCCCGGGCGCCTTCTTGCGCGACCGCGCGATGTCGAGCGGCTCGAGCTTCACCTGCGCGTCGCGCTCGGCGACGATCTCGAACTGGTTCGGCGCCTCGGGGTCGAGCAGGTAGCTCGCGAGCATCGTGTCGGCGACGACGCCGCGCAGGTTCATTCCGTGCCGCTCGAGGACGACCTCGGCGAACTTCGTGTCGTGCCCGACCTTCGCGATCTTCGCGTCGGCGAGCAGCGGCCCGAGCACGGCGGCGATCTCGGTCATCGGGATCTGCTGCGGCGCGCCGAGGTAGCGGTGCGAGACGGGCACGTACACGGCGGCGCCCGGGCGCGCGGCGAGGGCGAGGCCGATGACGTCGGCGCGCGTCGCCTCGCGGCTGGTCGCGACGATCTCGAGCGCGAGGCGCTTCGTCTTCTGTACCTCGGCGGCGAAGCGGTCGAGCGCGGGGCGATCGAGCACGGTCGCGTACGCGGCGCTGATCTCGAGCGCCTCCTCGGGCGGCGGCGGGAGCATCTTGACGAAGCGCGTGAAGCCGAGCTCGGTGTGCAGCGCGCGCAGGCGCTCGGTGTCGCTGCCGCCGTAGCGCAGCTGCTCGAGGTCGAGGTCGACGTCGGCGTCCATGCGCAGCGTGACGAGCACCTGCGAGAGCCGCGCGTCCTTCTCGTGCTCGCGTAGGTTCTCGCGGATCTTGGGCTTCTTCACCTCGTCGAGGTGCGCGTACACGCCGTCGAGCGAGCCGAACTGGTGCAAGAGATCCGCGGCCGTCTTCATGCCGACGCCCGGCACGCCGGGCACGTTGTCGCTCGTGTCGCCGACGAGCGCGAGCAGATCGCGCACCTGCGCGGGCGGCACGTCGAACTTCGCCTGCACCTCGGGCGCGCCGTACACGCGGTCGCGCATCGCGTCCCACAACACGACCTTGTCGTCGTCGACGAGCTGCATCAGGTCCTTGTCGCTCGACGCGATGACGACGCGCAGGCCCGCCGCCTTCGCCTTGCCGACGGCTACGGCGAGCAGATCGTCCGCCTCGAGGCCCTCGTGGACGAAGATCGGGATGTTGTACGCCTCGACGAACTCACGGCACCGCCTCATCTGGATCTTGAGCTCGTCGGGGGCGACGGGGCGGTTCGCCTTGTAGTTCGGGTCGAGCGCGCCGCGCACGCCGCGCCCGGGCGAGTCCATCGCGACGCCGAGGTACGCGGGCTTCCGCTCCGTCACGAGCTTGTGCAGCATCGACACGGTGCCGTACGTCGCGTTCGTCGGCTCGCCGCGCGGGTTCGAGAGCGCGGGCAGCGCGTGGAACGCGCGGAACACGTAGCCCGACAGATCGATGAGGTAGAGCGCGTCGCTCGCGCCTGCGGGCGGGAGCGCGGACGGCCGCG
>DASYCF010000347.1:0-8085 GCA_036500365.1 Byssovorax sp. | reverse complement strand
CGCGGCGGCCTCGACGCGGCGACGCCCGACGTCGACACCAGCGTCCCCGCCGACAAGCTCGTCGAGCTCTCGCGCCGAATCCTCGAGCTCCCGCGCGGCTTCAAGGCGCACCACAAGGTCGTGCCGATCTTGAAGGCGCGGCACGACAAGCTCGCGGCCGGCGACCCGTTCGCCTGGGACACCGGCGAGATGATGGCTTACGCCTCGCTCCTCGCCGAGAAGACGCCGGTCCGGATCAGCGGGCAGGACTCGCAGCGCGGCACCTTCAGCCATCGCCACGCCGTGCTGCGCGACACCGACACCGGCGCGGCCTACGCGCCGCTCTCCGCCGTGGCCGAGCCGCCGGCGCGCTTCGAGATCTACAACAGCCCCCTCTCCGAGCAGGGCGTCCTCGGCTTCGACTTCGGCTACAGCCTCGATTACCCGGACGCGCTCGTCGTCTGGGAGGCTCAGTTCGGCGACTTCTTGAACGGCGCGCAGGTCATCGTCGATCAGTTCATCACGTCGAGCGAAGACAAGTGGCACCGCCTGAGCGGGCTCGTCCTCTACCTGCCGCACGGCTACGAGGGGCAGGGCCCCGAGCACTCGAGCGCGCGCCTCGAGCGCTTCCTGCAGAACAGCGCCGAGGACAACATCCAGGTGTGCAACCTGACGACGCCGGCGCAGCTCTTCCACGCGCTCCGGCGTCAGGTGCTGCGGCCGTGGCGCAAGCCGCTCGTCATCATGACGCCGAAGAGCCTGCTCCGCGTCGCGGCGAGCTCGAGCGGTCCGAACCGCCCCGTGTCGACGATCAAGGATCTGACGAGCGGCCGCTTCCAGCGCGTCATCCCCGATCAGGGCGGCGTCGATCCGACGGAGATCAAGACGGTGCTGCTCTGTACGGGCAAGGTCTACTACGACCTCGCGCTGGCGCGCGAAGCCCGGCAGCGCCCCGACGTCGCCATCGTGCGGCTCGAGCAGCTCTACCCGCTGAACGAGGAGCTCGTCACCGCGCTCGCGCCGTACAAGGACGGGACGCGCCTCGTCTGGGTGCAAGAGGAGCCGAAGAACTACGGCGCCTGGTACTACGTGCTCGCGAACCTCGCGTCGACCGTCGGCGCGCGCATGCCGCTCACGTGCGTGTCGCGCGTCGCGAGCGCGAGCCCGGCGACCGGTTCGAAGGCGAGCCACAACCTCGAGCAGCGCATGCTGATCGACGAGGCGTTCGCGTGACCGACGCGCTGCAAGACCTCTACTCGCCCGAGGGCATCTGCTTCGGGTGCGGCCCGAAGAACGAGAAGGGCCTCCGCATCAAGAGCCGCGTCGAGGGCGACGAGGTCGTCGCCGATTTCACGCCCGAGGCTCACCACCAGGCGTTCCCCGGCATGTTGAACGGCGGCATCATCGGCGCCCTGCTCGACTGCCACTCGAACTGGGCGGCGGCGCACCACCTGATGAAGGCCCGCGGCGAGGCGAGCCCGCCGTGCACCGTCACCGCCGAGTTCACCGTGAAGCTCCGCAAGCCGACGCCGCTCGGCCCGGTCCATCTGAAGGCGCGCGTCGTCGAGTCGAGCGGCGACCGCTGCGTCGTCGACGCCGAGCTCCTGGCGAACGGCGACGTGACCGCCCGCTGCAAGGGCACCTTCGTCGCCGTGAAGGAAGGCCACCCGGCCTACCACCGGTGGTAGCAGCTACGTGATGGTGCGGCCGCCGTCGACGAAGAAGGTCTGGCCGGTCGTGAAGCTCGCGGCGTCGCTCGCGAGGTAGAGGGCGGCGCCGGCGATCTCGTCGGGCTGGGCGTAGCGGGCGAGGGGCGTGCGCTCGGCCTCGCGCTTCACGATGTCTTCGTTGGCGACCAGGACCGACGAGAACTTCGTCTCGACGAGGCCGGGCGCGATGGCGTTCACGCGGATTCCGCTCGCGCCGAGCTCGACGGCGAGCGTCTGCGTCATCGAGATGACCGCCGCCTTCGTCATGCCGTAGATGCCCTGCATCGGCGCGCCCATCGCGCCGACCATGCTCGTCACGTTGATGATCGAGCCCGGCGCCGACCGCGCGAGCAGGTGCCTCGCGACGGCGCGCGCGCAGGCGAAGTAGCCGCGCGCGTTGATCTCGAACGTCTTGTCGAACGCGGCGTCGTCTGCCGTGATCATCGGGCCGAAGTGCGGGTTCGTCGCCGCGTTGTTGACGAGCACGTCGACCTTGCCGAGCTTCGCGACGACCGCGGCGACCATCGCCTCGACCTCGGCCGTCTTGCCGGTGTGGCACACGAACGGCTCGACGACGGCGACGCCGGCGGCGCGCAGGCGCTCGACCGCGGCGTCGAGGCCCTCTTTCTTGCGCGACGCGATCGCGACCTTGGCGCCGCTCGTGCCGAGCGCCTTCGCGATCGACTCGCCGATGCCGCGGCTGCCACCCGTGACGACGGCGACCTTCCCCTCGACGTGGATCCAGGGAGGCATCGCCGTCACTCGGCGGGCGCCGGCGCGGCGACCAGCGGCGCGGCCGATCCCTTCTCGAACTTGCGCGCGATCGAGATGAACGCGAACGCGGCGAGGACGCAGATGCCGGTCTGGATCGCGAAGAAGTGGCCGGCGCTGATCTTGTCCCAGAGCAGGTTGTTGAAGAAGCCCTGGATGAAGTCGCCGACGAAGACGGTGAACAAGAACGCGGCCGTGACCGTGCTCTTCGTGCCTGGCGCGGCCTGGCGGAACGCGAACTCGAGGCCCACGACGCTGACGCAGAGCTCGGCCATCGTGATGATGAACGTGGCGAGGCACATCCACCACACGCTGATCTTGGTCGTGCCCGTCGCCGCGTAGCCGCAGAAGGCCATGAGCGCCATGCAGCCGATGACGATGAAGAAGCCGAGGAGCATCTTGCGCGTGTCGGGCACGTCGACCCCGCCGCGGCGGCGCTTCAAGGCCTCCCACAGCTCGTTGAAGATCGGCGTGAGGATGACGATGAGCAGCGGGTTGAGGCCCTGGATCTGATCGGCGGTGACGCTCGTCCCGGCCCAGAGCTGCAGGTTCACGATCTTGCCGCCCTCGGCGATCGTGCCCGTCATGTGGTTGTTGGCGAAGTAGATCCAGGTCGAGGCCGACTCGTCGTAGACGAACCAGAAGACCGCGATCGTCGCGAACACGCCGGCGAGGCGGCCGAGCGTCGCGCGCTCGGCGCCCTTCTGCGCGGGCGTCTTCGGCGGCAGATCGCGCACGCTCTCCTTCGGGTAGTACTTCTTGCCGATCGCGAAGAAGCCGAAGGCGACGAACATGAGCGCCGCGGGGATCGTGAGCGCGACCGCGTAGCCGCGCTCGAGCGCCGCCTCGGCGCCGAGCGTCGCCTTGCTCGACGTGGCGATGCTGTCGCGGATCCAGGGGAGCGCGAGCGTCGCGATGGTCGAGCCGATGTTGATCGCCGCGTAGAAGTAGCTGAACGCCTCGGTGAGGAGCGCGCTCTTCTTTTGCTCCTCGTACATCATGCCCATCAGCGTCGTCGTGTTCGGCTTGATGGAGCCGGAGCCGAGCGCGAGCAGCACGAGCGCGATGAAGAGCCCGGCCCGGTTCTCCATCCCGCCGAGGATGATGTGGCCGAGGATGTACGGGCCCGAGAAGTAGAGGATCGTCTTGTACCGGCCGAGCACGCGGTCCGCGAGCCACCCGCCGAGGAGCGGCGCGATGTAGCAGGCGGCCATGAACGCCGGCATGATCGTCGCCGCGTTCTTCTCCGAGAAGAGGAGGACGTCGACCATGTAGAGCGCGAGCACGGTGCGCATCCCGTAGAAGGACGCGCGCTCGGCGAGCTCTCCCCAGAAGATGAACCAGAAGCCGCGCGGGTGTTGCCCGAAGCGGGCGAACGCGCTCTTGGCGGGCTGGAAGTCGGTCGGGGTCGAAGGCTCCGAGGGAGGGATCACGGCGCAAGGCTGCCGTGCCTTTCCGTCCGCGCGAAGCAAAATCGGGCTCGCGCGTCTGCGCTACGCTCCGGCCATGCGGCGCGGCGCGGCGGCGGGGTGCGTGGGCGCGTTCGCGCTCGTCGTCGCTTCGTCGTGCGGCGGCCGCGGGGTGGACGGCGCGCCGCCGCCGACGCAAAAGGTGGCCGTGAAACCGTCGGATGACGCCGCGGCGCGGCCGAAGAAGGGCGCGTTGCTCGAGGATCTCACGTGGCTCGAGGCCGAGAAGCGCCTCACGCCCGACGCCGTCGTCGTGATCCCCATCGGCGCCGCCGCGAAGGAGCACGGGCCGCACCTCCTGCTCAAGAACGACCTGCTCATCGCGGACTACATGCGCGATCGCGTCGTCGAGCAGGCCGACGTCGTCGTGGCGCCGACCGTGAACTACCACTTTTACCCGGCGTTTCGTGAGTATCCGGGGTCGACGTCGCTCCGGCTCGAGACCGCGCGCGATCTGATGATCGACGTCGTGACGAGCCTCGCCGCGTTCGGGCCGCGGCGCTTCTACGCGCTCAACACGGGCGTCTCGACGGTGCGCGCGCTCGCGCCCGTCGTCGACGCGCTCGCGGCGCAGGGCATCTTGTTTCGCTACACCGACCTCAAGACGATCCTCGGCCCGCTCGAGAAGGAGATCGCGAAGCAGCCCGGCGGCTCGCACGCCGACGAGATCGAGACGAGCATGATGCTCGTGATCGCGCCCGCGACCGTCGACATGTCGAAGGCCGTGAAGGACTTCGATCCGAACGGCGGCGGCGGGCTCACGCGCAAGCAAGGCACGGGCGTCACGTACTCGCCGACCGGCATCTGGGGCGATCCGACGCTCGCGACGCGCGAGAAGGGCGAGCGCGTCGTCGCCGCCTACGTGACCGCGCTGCTCGCCGAGATCGAGGCCACGCGCGCCGCGCCGCTGCCCGCGGCGACCGCCGCGCCGTGACGACGTCGCCGAGCAAGCGGCGCCCGGCGGGCCGGCCCGCGGGCGGCAGCGACGCCATCGTACGGGCCGTGCTCGACGCGACGCTCGCCGAGCTCGGCGCGAGCGGCTACGAGCGGCTCCGCGTCGAGGACGTCGCCGCCGCCGCCGGCATGAACAAGACGAGCGTCTACCGGCGGTGGGCGACCAAGGCGGAGCTCGTGCTCGCCGCGGTCGACGGGGCGCGGGACGGCGCGCGGCCGTTCCGCGAGACCGGCGACCTCCGCGCCGACCTCGTCGCGCTCCTGCTCGCGAAGGTGCGGCGCGTCTCGACGCCGCGTGGCCGCGCGATCGGCCGCGCGCTCTTCAGCATCGACGCCGACGACCCCGTCGCCGCCGCGATCCGCGCGCGGCGCTACAGCCTCCCGACGTCGGTCGTGCAGCGCGCGATCGAGCGGGGCGAGCTCGCGCGCGACGTGGACCCCGCGTTCGTGAGCGAGCTGCTCCTCGCGCCCGTGCTCCATCGCCTCTTCGTCACGAACGAGTCCGTCGGCCGCGCCTTCGTCGAGCGCGTCGTCGACCACGTGCTCCACGGCGTCCGCCGCCCCGCGCGCCGCCGTTGACGCGATCCGAGCGCGCCGCCTCAGGCGAGGGCGCGGGCGAACAGCGAGAGGGTGCGGGCCCACGCGTCGCGCGCGGACTCGACGCGGTACGAGCCGCGCGTGTCGTTGAAGAACGCGTGCGGCGTCGCCGGGTACACGTGGAGCTCGAGCGACTTTTCGTGCCGCTTCATCGACTCCTCGAACGCGGGCAAGAGGCCGACGAGCCGCGCGTCGTCGGCGCCGAAGAGGCCGAGCAGCGGGCAGGCGATCTTCGCGATCGCGTCGTCCGTGGGCGGCGTCCCGTAGAAGATCGCCGCGGCGCCGAGCGCCGGATCGAGCGCGGCGAGCGCGCCAGCGAGGCCGCCGCCCATGCAGAAGCCCATCGCGCCGATCTTGCGGCCCGCGCACGAGGGCGACGCGCGGAGCCACGCCGCGACCTCGACGAGCTCGGTCGCGTAGGTCGCCATCATCCCGAAGACGTGCGGCGAAAACAACGCGCCGACGGTCTCGTCGACGCGCGCGCGCTCGGCGTCCGGCAGCCGCGCGAGCTCGCCCCCGCGCTTCTCGGGGTCCATCAGGTTGGGCCACGAGGCAGGCGCGACGGTCTCCATGAAGCGCTTCACCTCGGCCACGCGCTCCTCCGACAGCGCAGGCGGGCGGCCGCCGCCGCGCGAGAAGAGGTCCGGCGCGAGCGCGACGTAGCCGGCGGACGCCACGCGCGCCGCGATGTCCCGCATGTGCTCGTCCGCGCCCCAGATCTCCTGGATGACGAGCACGCCGGGGAGCGGCCCCTCGACGTCGGCCGGCCGTGCGCGGTGCCCCCTCATCTTGCCCGGCAGCTCGACCCACTCTTCCTGAAGCTTCATCGCGCGCGTCTCCTCTCGCTCCGGGACGCTAACGTCGGCGCGCGCATAATGCAACGACAGTTGCTTTTGAGCGCGCGCCCCGGGATCGACTAGGCTCCGCCGCGCATGTCCCGCCACGACCTCGACGCGCCGTTCACGTTCCGGAACGGCGTCCGCGCCAAGAACCGCGTCGCGCTCGCCGCGATGACGAACTCGCAGAGCCACGCCGACGGCTCGCTGTCCGACGAAGAGCTCGCGTGGCTGGTCATGCGCGCCGACGGCGGCTTCGGCGTCGTGGCGACGTGCGCCGCGCACGTGTCGAAGGGCGGGCAGGCGTGGGAGGGCGAGCTCGGCGTGTACGACGACGCGCTCCTGCCCGGGCTCACGCGGCTCGCGTCGGCGCTCCGCGAGCGCGGCGCCACGTCGATGGTGCAGCTGTTCCACGGCGGCGCGCGCACGGATCCGAAGCTCACCGGCGAGCAGCCGATGAGCTGCGTCCCGCTGCCCGGCGACGCGGCCGATCCGCGCATGATGACGACCGTCGAGGTCGAGCGCGTCATCTCCGACTTCCGCGACGCGGCCGTCCGTGCGCACCGCGCCGGCTTCGACGGCGTCGAGCTCCACGGCGCGCACGGCTACCTCCTCTGTCAGTTCCTCGGCGCGCACAACACGCGCGTCGACGGCTACGGCGGCGACTTCGCCGGCCGCGCGCGCCTGATCCGCGAGTGCACGCGCGCCGCGCGCGCCGCCGTCCCCGCGTCGTTCGTCGTCGGCGCCCGCATCTCGCCCGAGGACTGGGGCAACGCGAAGGGCCTCGACCTCGACGAGAGCGTGCAGCTCGCGCGCTGGCTCGCGGACGACGGCGTCGACTTTCTGCACCTCTCGCTGTGGACCGCATCGAACAACACGAAGAAGCGGCCCGCCGAGCACCCGCTGCCGCTCTTCCGCGCCGCGCTGCCGGCCGACGTGCCGCTCTTCGTCGCCGGCAAGATCTGGTCGCGCGCCGACGCCGACGCCATGTTCGAGCGAGGCGCCGACGTCGTCGCGCTCGCGCGCGCCGCGATCGCGAACCCCGACTGGCCTGCTCGCGCGAACGACCCGAGCTGGCAGCCGAAGCGCCCGCCGCTCACCGTCGCCGAGCTCACCGAGCGCGGCCTCAGCCCGAAGTTCGCGGCCTACATGCGCAACTGGAAGGACTTCGTGCGCGATTGACGCGCTCCCGCGCGGGGCACGTCCGACGGCCGGCGACCCTTTCGTACGAGACCCGCGGCAAGATCCGCGGCACGCTCTCCTCGAAAGGAATCGCACCATGGCCACCCACGAGCTCTTCGCCTACCTGCGCGTCCGCGGCGCCGCGCGCGCCATCGCGTTCTACGAGGCGGCGTTCGGCGCCAAGGAGAAGTTCCGCCTCACGGAGCCGAGCGGACGCGTCGGCCACGCCGAGGTCGACTTCGACGGGCACACGCTCATGGTCTCCGACGAGTACCCCGAGATGGGCATCGTCGGCCCCGAGTCGATCGGCGGGACGAGCCTGTCGCTCCACCTGCACGTCGACGACGCCGACGCGATCATCCGCCGCGCGGTCGCCGCGGGCGCCGTCGTCGTGCGCGAGGCGACGAATCACTTCTACGGCGAGCGCAGCGGCACCGTTCGCGACCCGTTCGGGCACGAGTGGCACGTCGGGCACGAGATCGAGAAGGTGACGCCGGCCGAGATGCAGCGCCGCTACGACGCGCTCATGAAGGGATGACGCAGCGGGAATGGTGAACGAGGAGAGCGCGCGGATCGACCGAAGGAACG
>DASYCF010000346.1:0-16969 GCA_036500365.1 Byssovorax sp. | reverse complement strand
GCACCGCGCTTCGGCGCGCGGTGCGACCATCTCGGATCCGACCAAGCCCGTACCCTGGTTCCTCGTGCCGCGCACCGGGGGTGCGGTCTTCGCGATGCCCGCGTGCGCCCGCGCCGCGGCGGGCTGAGCCGCGCGCTGGCGAATGCATCGGCGCGCCGCGCTCACGCTGATCGGCGCCGCGCTCGTCGCGTGCAAGCAGCGCGCGCTCGCCGCGGGGCCCGCGCGCGTGGTGTCGATCTCGCCGAGCACGACCGAGGCCGTGTTCGCGATCGGCGCGGGCGCGCTGCTCGTCGGGCGCTCGCGCTACTGCGACTATCCCGAGGCCGCCAAGGCGCTGCCCGTCGTCGGCGGCTTCTCGGATCCGAACGTCGAGGCCATCCTCGCGCTGCGGCCGACGCTCGTCGTCGGCGCGCACGGTCCCGCTGGACCCTCGCTCGAGCAGACCTTGAACGCGCACGGCGTCGCGACGTTCTTCCCGGAGACCGAGTCGCTCGCACAGATCTCGTCGATGATCGAGGCGCTCGGCGCCCGGCTCCGCCACGAAGGTGAGGCGCGCGCATGCATCCACCACATCGAGGCGATGCGCGCCGAGGTGGCGTCGCGCGCGGCGAAGCGGCCTCGGATCCGAGCCGCGCTGCTGTTCGACGTCGCGCCGCCGATGGCCGCCGGACCCGGCTCGTTTCCGGACGAGCTGCTTCGGGTCGCCGGCGCCGACAACGTGGTGAAGGAAGGGGGCGCGTATCCGACGGTGCCGATCGAGCATCTCCTCGCGCTCGCGCCCGCCGTGATCCTCGACGGCGCGAGCGACGGCGCGGCGTCACGCGTGCTCGCGCAGAAGGACGCGCCCGGCTTTCGTGAGCTCGCGGCGATGAAGGGCGGCCACGTGCGCGTCGTCGCGTCCGAGGCGATGCGCCCGGGCCCGCGCATCGGCGAGGGCCTCGATCAGGTCGAGCGCGCGCTCGTCGCGGCGCTCGCAGGCGCGCCGTGAAGGCGTCGAAGGAGCGCGCCGACGCCTGGCTCGTCGCGCGCGGCCTGGCGGCGAGCCGCGCCGAGGCGCAGGCGCTCGTGCTCGCGGGCGAGGTCTTCGACGGCGAGCGCCGCGTCGAGAAGCCCGGGGCGCTCGTCCGCGCCGACGCCGCCCTCGTCGTGCGGGCGCGGAGGCGCTTCGTCTCGCGGGGCGGCGACAAGCTCGACGGCGCCCTCGCGGCGTTCTCGGCGCACGGGCTCGACGTCGCGGGCCTCACGTGCCTCGACGTCGGCGCGTCGACGGGCGGGTTCACCGACTGCCTGCTCCAGCGCGGCGCGCGCAGCGTCGTCGCCGTCGACGTCGGCTACGGTCAGATCGCCGACAAGCTCCGCGCCGACCCGCGCGTCGACGTGCGCGAGCGCGTGAACGCGCGCGACCTCACGCCGGCCGACTTCGCCGAGCCGATCGAGCTCGTCGTCGTCGACGCGTCGTTCATCTCGATCGCGAAGCTCGCGCCGGCGATCGCCGGCCTCGTTTTGCCGGGGGCCGCGCTCGTCGCGCTCGTGAAGCCCCAGTTCGAGGCAGGGCGCGAGGCCGCGTCCCGCGGCAAGGGTGTCATCCGCGACGCGCCGACGCGCGACGCCGCGATCGCGGGCGCGCGCGCGTCGATTCAGCAGGCGGGGTTCGACGTGATCGCGGCCGTGGACAGCGAGGTCCACGGCCCGAAGGGCAACGTCGAGCACTTCGTCTTCGCCCGCCGCTTCAGCGCAGCGGGCGATCGGCTCACGTGAAGCTGCAGCTGGTGCCGCAGAACGAGCCGCAGCCTGAGCCGCAGAACGAGCCGCAGCCCGTGAACGTGCAGTTCGACGTGTTGCACGAGACGGTGTTGCAGCTCGCCGTGTGGGTGGTGCACGACGAGTTCGTGCAGCCGGTGTTGGTCGTGCACGACGAGTGCGTGGTGCACGAGTTCGTGGTGCACGAGTGCGTGCCGCACGTCTGTTGGTTGCCGCAGCCCTGATGCGTGCCACAGCCCTGGTGGGTGCCACACCCCTGCTGCGTGTTGCCGCAGCCCTGGTGGACGCCGCAACCCTGGTTCTGGTTGCCGCAGCCCTGGCGGGAACCGCAGCCAAAGAAGCTGCAGCCGCTCTGGTTGCCGAGGCCCGTGCCGCCGTCCGGCTCGAGGGGATGGCAGCCAGTGGCCGACACGCCGAGACCCGCGCCCATGCCGATGAGACCCGTGATGATCGCAGCAAGCTCACGCTTCATAGTGCACCCCAATTCATCCTACCGAAGGCGCGAACGTGTAGCACGTCCCCAAGGACATGCTCGCTCATCGTTCGAGATTTTCAGAACGCTTCTTCGGGCGGCTACGCCCTCAGGCGATGTTTTTCATGGGACGAGACGCGCATGCGCCAGATCGTCCACAAGAGGCGCGCGTATGGCCGCGCTTCGCGGCGTCTCTTACGCTGACGCGCGCGACTTCTTTCCTACAGAATCAACATCGTGAACGAGACCGTCTGCGAGAAGACGGTCTCGGCCTTCGCGTCGAAGACGAAGAGCAGCGCCTCGCGCGCGGTGAGCTCGAACTGACGCGCGGAGCCGAAGCGGAACGACGCGACCGACGCCTGCGGGCCGACGTAGAAGTCGCGGCCGGACTCGCCCGTCCCCGTGAGGATGAAGCCGCCGCCCTGCGCGCCGGCCTCGATCGCGTAGCTCGGAAGCACGTTGACGCGCACCGCCGCGAAGAGGCCGATCGGCGCGTACGTCACCGAGGGCGCGGTGACCTTGAACCTGCCGAAGCCGACCGTGGTGCCGCCACCGAGCGCGGGAAGGACGCCGCCCGTGACGCCGACGCGCGCGTCGATGCCCGAGCCCGCGCCGAGGTTCAGGAAGGCCTGCGCCGTCGGCCCGAGGTTCACCTGCGAGTTGCCAATCATCAGGTTCAGCTCGCCCGAGAAGCCGAAGTGGATGCCCTGGTGCTCGTTCGCGCCGTCGGGGCCGCCGCCGAACGACGGCAAGCTCACGTCCGGCACGCCGGTGGGCAGGCCGCCTGGGATGCCGGGCACACCGGGCACGCCGGGGAGCTTCGGCACGCCGGGCAACCCGCCGGGGAGGCCAGGCACGCCCGGGAGCTTCGGCACGCCGGGGATGCCGGGGATGCCGGGGATACCGGGCACGCCGGGCAGCTTCGGCACGCCCGCGGGCCCCGGCACCGGGACCGGGACGACGACGGGACCGGGCGGCGGCACGGGCTGACCGTCGAACGCGATGCGATCGACCTGGTCTGCGGGGATCTTGCGGACGCCGCCGCCGGGGAGCTTCAGCTCGACGCCCTCCTTCGGGTCGGCGTTGACGACCGAGCCGTGGATCTGCGTCCCGTTCTTCAGGATGACGACGTCGTCGGCGAGGACGCTCGCTGCGAGCAGCGAGGCGACGGCGGCGGCGGCGAATGCGCTCGCGATGCGAACGGATGCGGGGCTCTTGTTCACGAGCACTCTCGGCTCGGCGAGCGCAGCTGAACGCGCCCGTCGCGCCCGCTCCTCCCCGAGGCGCACGGCCCATAGCACGGCATCTCGGGAAGTGAAAAGGTGCCACGCGGCTTCACGTGCTCGAGACGCGCGATGTGTCTTCGAGAGCAGAATTCGAGGTGAGACTCGAGGCCGCGCGACGTACAACGCGGGTCACGCGTCGCGGGCGCGGGCGCGGGCGCGGGCGCGGGCGCGGGCGCGGGCGCGAGCGCGAGCATCAGCGCGAGCTACAGACCGCTCGCCGCTCGAAGCGCGCCGCCTTCGCGCGCGAGCACGATCACCTGGTCGCGCCGCGGCTGCTGCTGGGGCTTGGTGGGCGCCGCGCTGAACGTGTACGTCGCCGCGATCGAGACGTCGACGATCACGCGCTTGTTCGCGTCGACGCGCACGCGCGTGACCCGCGCCTCGACCTCGAGCGACGCGAGCTTCGCGAACGTGTCCGTGAGGTAGCCAGCGAGCCCCGCGTAGTCGAGGTCGTCGGACGGATCCGGCGTGCCGGCGTCGTCGGCGTAGGCGCGCGACGCGAGCGCGAGGACGGCGCCGGCGTCGCGCGTGCGGAGGCCCGCGGCGTACGCCTCGACGAGCGCGACGACCTCGCGGTTCTCGGCCGTGTCGGCGACGTCCGAGCCCTCGATGCAGCGCGGCGCACACGCGCTCGACGGCGCGCGCGCCGTGGCCCCCGCCGGCGACGCAGACGTCGCGACGACGGGCGCGGCGACGCGCGCGATCTCGACCTCGGTCGTGGCCGCGGGGCCGCAAGCGCACGCGAGCGCTGACGCCACGGCGACGATGTACGCGCGCGCAACCACGCGCGCCTCTCACATGCCGGGGACGCTCGGCGCCGAGGGCGCGGAGGGCGCCGACGGCAGGCCCGGCACGGTCGGGGCGGGCGCGCTCGGCATCGACGGCATCGACGGCATCGACGGCACATCGGGCGCCGACGGCAGCGAGGGCGCGGAGGGCGGCGACGGAGGCGTGCACGCGAGCGAGAGGCCCGAGAGCGTGAGCGCGGCGAGGGCGAGGCGAAGCGGCGACGACATGCGAGCTCCTTCGGTGCGCGTCGGCCCGCGTGGAGCGAGCGCGTGGGTGGTCAGCGGCCCGCCGAAGGAGAGCCGAACTCGCGCGCGACGGCAACTGCTTCACGCCCGCGCGTCATGGGCCCGCGGCACCGGAGCCGTCGTGATCAAGCCGCCTGGGCGACCGCGCGGAGCTCGGACGCGCGCATCGCGTCGGCGAGCAGACGGCGGCCGCGGTGGAGGCGGCTCATCACGGTGCCGACGGGGACGCAGAGCTTGTCGGCCGCGTCCTTGTAAGACATCTCCTCGAGGTCGACGAGGATCACGACGTCGCGGAACCCGCGCGGGAGCGCGTCGAGCGCGCGCGCGACGGGCGGCGAGAGCGCGTGCATCTCGGCCGCGCGGTCGGGCATGGTCCACGCGCACGGGTCGGTCGAGAGCACGGCGAGCGCGTTGCGTTCGCGGCGCGATCGGCGGCAGCGCGTCACGAACACGCTGAAGAGGATCTGGTAGACCCACGCGCGGAGGTTCGTGCCGAGCTGGTAGTGATCCTCGAAGCGCATCGCGCGCTCGATCGTGTCCTGCACGAGGTCCTCGGCGATCGCCGTCGATCGCGACATGCGGAGCGCGCGGCCGAAGAGCTCGGGGGTGAGCTCCGTCAGGCCGCGGTGAAGCTCCGCGGAGGTGCGGGGGGCGAGCGGCTTGGTGCGGTCGATCGAGGCGGGCGCGAGCATGGGGTGGTTCCTCCTGAGCGGCGTGTGCGAGGAGGTTCCGCAAGCGCAGTGCCACGGCCGATTCGGCGAATCGGCGGGAATTCGCGGACGCGGTCGCGTCGTTCTGGACCCGCGCGCGTGTCCGTTCGCCCGCGCGTGTCCGCCGAGCCGCGCCCCTGTGGGCGCCCAGCCACGCTTCAGATCGCGAGCGGGTCCGTGCCGTTCCACAGCGCGGCGATGATGCGCGGGACGCTCTCGGCGATCTCGCTCGCGAGCATGCCGCGGTCGCTGCCCGTGCGCGCGCGCCAGACGTCGCCGGCGAGGGCGTGGATCAAGACGCCCGCGCAGGCGGCGCGCTCGGCGTCGAGGCTGCACGAGAGCGCCGCGACGATGCCGGTGAGCACGTCGCCGGCGCCGGCGGTCGCGAGCGCGGGGTTACCGGCCATGCAGATGAACGTGCCGTCGCTCGGCGTCGCGATGATCGTGCGCGCGCCCTTGAGCACGACGGTCTGCTTGGTGCGGTCGACGGCCTCGCGCACCGCGCCGAAGCGATCCTGCTCGATGGCGCGCGCGCTGCGGCCGAGGAGCCGACCGAGCTCGCCCGGGTGCGGCGTGAGGATGCAGCGCCCGCGCGCGGACGCGAGCGCCTCGGGCCGGCCGATGAAATGCGTGAGCGCGTCCGCGTCGACCACCTTGAGGCCGTCCCAGCCGAGGACGACGTGATCGACGGCGGCGCGCGCTCGCTCGTCGAGGCCGAGGCCCGGCCCGATCGCGACGGCGCGGCGCCGCGCGAGCGCCTCGTCGAGCGACGCGCCGACGCGCGCGGGATCGATGCGCGCGGTCATCACCTCGACGACGCGCGACTCGATCGCCGCGATCGCGTCGGGCCACGTGCACACCGTCACGAGCCCGGCGCCCGCGCGCATCGCCGCCGTCGCCGTGAGCAGCGCCGCGCCGAGCTTGCCCGCCGAGCCCGCGACGACGAGCACGTCGCCCGCCTCGTGCTTGTGCACGTTCGGCTGCCGGCGCTCGATGTAGCTCGCGATGTTCTCGCGGCGAATCACCTCGGCCACGTGGCCGACCTCGGCGAGGATCGGCGGGTCGGGCACGCCGAGGTCGACGACGTGCACGTTCCCCGCGAGGCGCGCGCCGTCCGGCGTGAGGAGGCCGATCTTGAGGTGACCGAACGTCACGGTGTCGTCCGCCTCGACGGCGACGCCGAGCGTCGCGCCGCTGTCGGCGTCGAGCCCCGACGGGATGTCGAGCGCGACGCAGCGGCACGGCGCGCGGTTGATGCAGCCGATGATCGCGGCGAGGTGGCCCTGGATCGGCCGATCGAGGCCCGTGCCGAAGAGCGCGTCGACGGCGAACGCCGCGCGCGACAGGGCGAGATCGAGCGGCGCGAGATCGGCGCCGTCGCCGAGCTCGATGAACTCGCCGCCGAGGTCGATGTACGCGTCGTGGTTGATGCGGCTCTCGCCCATCACCTTCTCGCTGCTGCCGGCGAGGAAGACCTGCACCTCGGCGCCGCGCGCGAGGAGGTGGCGCGCGACGACGAAGCCGTCGCCGCCGTTGTTGCCCGCGCCGCACACGACGACGACGCGCGCGTCGAGTGGGTAGCGCGCGGGCTGGCCGGGCGCGGGGACGTGGCGCACGGGGAAGCTCCGCTCGCGGGCGACGCGGGCGGCGGCGTCGACGTCGCGGCGCGCAGGAGGCTGGGTGGGCCGTGGCGCGTCGACCGGGGGCGCTTCGTGCGTGTTGCAGGAGCCGCGCGCGGCGATGAGCGCGGAGATCACGTCGGCCGCGCCGCGCCCCGCGTTTTCCATGAGCACGATGCCGGGCACGTGACAGGTCTCGATCGCGTACCGATCGAAGGCGCGCATCTGCGCCCGCGTGAGGACGGGGATCACGCGCCGCCTCCCGCCGCGCCGCGCGATCGCTCGGCGCGACGGACCGCCCTCGAGAGATCGCGGACCGCGCGCTCGAGGCCGAAGAGCACGGCGTCGGCGATGACCGAGTGGCCGATGTTCACCTCGACGACGCCGCCGCCGTCGGCGAAGGCGATGACGGGGCCGACGTTGTGCCGCGTGAGCCCGTGACCCGCGGCGACCTCGAGGCCGAGGTCTTCGCTCTGGCGCGTCGCCGCGACGAGCCTCGCGAGCTCACGCGCGACGCTCGCGGCGCTGCCGGGCCCGCCGTCTGCGGCGTGGCAATACTCGCCCGTGTGGAGCTCGATCTGCGCGGCGCCGACGTCGCGCGACGCGAGCACCTGGTCGACGTCGGGGGCGATGAAGAGGCTCACCTTGATGCCCGCCTTGCGCGCCATCGCGACGCACTTCTCGATCTGCGCGCGCTGGCCGCGGACGTCGAGGCCGCCCTCGGTCGTGCGCTCCTCGCGGCGCTCGGGCACGAGCGTGATCACGTCGGGGCGCGTGCGCTCGGCGATGGCGATCATCTCGTCGGTCGCGGCCATCTCGAGGTTCAGCACGGTGGAGATCGACCTGCGCAGGCGCGCGAGGTCGTCGTCGGTGATGTGACGGCGATCCTCGCGCAGGTGCGCGGTGATGCCGTCGGCGCCGGCCGCCTCGCAGAGCTGCGCGGCGAGCACCGGGTCTGGGTAGCGCGTGCCGCGCGCGTTGCGCACGGTCGCGACGTGGTCGACGTTGATGTGGAGGCGGACCGGCATCGGGGCAGAACTTACTACGCCTCGGGCGCGATTCTACGGCAGCGCGGAAGCGCCCGATCCAAGCGGCGCGCGGGGCCCTATTTGCTTGTGCGGCCCATGACGCGCGAGGACACTCGCCAGATGGCCGCGCGCATGATCTGCGATGGGGCCGCGAGCGGCCCGAAACCCCGACCTCCCTTCGCTCGGTCTGCTTCTCGTTCGGATCGGCGCGCGGGCTGATCTCGTCGTGGGGGGCTCACCGGACGACACCAACCCCGAGCCCGAGCGCTCCGCGGACGAGCTCGACGCGCTCGTCGACGTCGAAGCAGGCGGGCTGCCGCTCGCGGCGGGCGACCTCGTGCACGATCGCTACCGCATCGAGCGACCGCTCGCGCGCGGCGGCGTCGGCGTCGTGTACCGCGCGACCGACCTGCGGCTCGAGCGTCAGGTCGCGATCAAGCTCTTGCTGCCGAAGGCCGCGGGCGACGCGAGGCTCCGCGCGCGCTTCGAGCTCGAGGCGCGCGTCGCCGTGCAGATCAAGAGCGAGCACGTGCCCAAGGTGCTCGACGTCGGCGCGCTCGACTCCGGCGCGCGCTTCATGGTGATGGAGCTGCTCGAGGGGCTCGACCTCTCGCAGGTGCACCGAGTCCGCCCGATGCCGCTCGCGATCGAGGAGGCGGTCGAGTTCGTGCTCCAGGCGTGCGAGGCGCTCGCCGAGGCGCACGCGCTCGGCATCGTGCACCGCGATCTCAAGCCGGCGAACCTCTTCTTGACGAGGCGCGCGGACGGCTCGTCGTGCGTGAAGGTGATCGACTTCGGCCTCGCGAAGAACACCGTGTTCTCGCGCGAGGGCGAGGAGACCGCCGCGTCGGGACAGCACGGCACCGTGCTCGGCACGCCGCGCAACATGGCGCCCGAGCAGATCACGAGCGCGAAGAACGCCGACGTGTTCTCGGACATCTGGGCGCTCGGCACCATCCTCTACGAGCTCGTCGCCGACCGGCCGCCGTTCGCGGGAGCGACCATCCCGCTCGTGTTCGCGGCGATCTTGCACCAGGAGCCGGCGCCGCTCGCGAGCCTGCGCCCCGACGTGCCCGAGCGCCTCGCGGCGGCGGTGCACCGCTGCCTCCAGAAGAACCCGCTCGCGCGCTTCCGCGACGTGGGCGAGCTCGCGAGCGCGATCGCCGAGTTCGGCTCGCCGTACGGCAAGCTCTGCGCGGAGCGCGCGGTGAAGGTCTCGCGCGCGCGCAAGATCGCCGCGTCGATCGCGCCGCCGAGCGAGGCGACGGCGACGTCCGCGCCCGACACGTCGACGCAGCGCGCGCGCAAGGTCGCCGCCGGACCGCGTCGCGGGCTCTTCGCGATCGGCGCCGCGGCCGTGCTCGCGATCGGCGCGGCCGCCGCGGTGTTCGGGGTGTCGCGGCGCGAGTCGTCGCACGCAGCGCTCGGCGGGCCGTGCAAGGCCGACGCGGAGTGCGGCGCGCTCGCGTGCCTCGACGGGCTCTGCTCGAAGCGCTGCGCCGGCCCGGCCGACTGCCCGGCGCCCGCGCGCTGCATGCCGAGCTCGGTGTGCGCGCTGCCGCTGAAGGTCGGCTTCGTCTACGTCGGCGTGCCGCAGGACGGCGGGTGGACGGCGACGCACGACAAGGGCCGGCGCGACGCGGCCGCCGCGCTCCCGTTCCTCGAGACCGACTTCGTGAGCAACGCGCACGAGCCGGCCGACGCGGAGCGCGCGATCGACGGGTTCGCCGCGCGAGGGTTCGACGTGATCGTCGCGAACTCGTTCAGCCTGCGCGGGCCGATGGAGAAGAAGGCGAAGGACCACCCGAGCATGCGCTTCGTCACGTTCTCGTCGGCCGAGCCGCTGCCCGGCGTGAGCGTGTTCGACGCGCGCATGGAGTCGGCCTGGTACCTCGCCGGGTACACGGCGGCGCAGGTGACGAGGTCGTCGCGGCTCGGCTTCGTCGGCTCGCTGCCGACGCCCGAGGTCGTGCGCTACGCGAACGCGTTCACGCTCGGCGCGCGCCGCTTCGCGCCGTCGGTCGTGGTCGAGATCCGCTGGCTCGGCTTCTGGTTCGACCTCGGCAAGCCCGACGCGCAAGGTCGACACAAAGAGGAGGTGCTCACGAGCGAGCTCCTCGCGACGGGCTGCGACGTCATCGCGAACGCCGCCGACAACGCGCGCGTGATCGAGGCGGTCGAGAAGGCCGGCGGCGCGTTCTCGATCGGCAACGACAGCCCCGACCAGTGCGCCGCGGGCCCGAAGACGTGCCTCGGCTCGGCGTCGTGGAACTGGGGGCCGCTCTACACGCGCATGTTCGACGACGTGCACCGCGGCCGCTTCGAGCCCGGCTCGCGCTACGTGGAGAACATCCAGGCGAACCCCGCGACGAGCATCGTCAACTTCGCGACGAACGAGCGCGCCGTGCCGCGCGAGGTCGCGCTCGAGTCGGCGACGGTGCTCGCCGAGCTCGCGAACGATCCCACGGGCTCGCGCGCGTTCCGCGGACCCTACTGCTCGACGGGTCAGCGCCCGACGTGCGTCGCCGCAGGCGCGACGCTCGACGACCGCGAGCTCCAGGCGATGTGCTGGCACGTCGAGGGCCTCGTCGAGAAGGCCGACGCGAAGGATCCGAAGTCCGCCGACGTGCCCGCGAAGGTGCCGGCGGCGTGCCTCTCGAACCGCTGACGTCGCCGCGTTGCGCCGTGGTAGAGCGGCCGCGATGCACGACGTCGACCTCGCGATCGTCGGCGGCGGCCCGGCGGGGGTCGCGACGGCGCTGTTCCTCGCGGCGGCCGCCGCGGGTGCATCGCGCGCGCCGCGCGTCGTCGTGCTCGAGAAGGAGCGATACCCGCGCGAGAAGATCTGCGCCGGCGCGATCGGCGCGCGGGCCGACAAGGCGCTCGCCTCGATCGGCGTCTCCGTCGACGTGCCCGCGGCGAGCGTGTGCGGCCTCAGCGTCGCGGGCCGCCACGGCTTCGTGCGCGAGCGCCTCGACGCGCCGATCGGCCGCGTCGTCCGGCGCGTCGAGTTCGACGCCGCGTTCGCCGCCGTCGCGAGGTCGCGCGGCGTCGTCATCGAGGAGGGCGCGCGCGTCACGTCGATCGATCGCGAGGGCGACGGCGTGCGCCTCACGACGAGCGTCGGTGACGTGATGGCGCGCGCGATCGTCGGCGCCGACGGCGTGGGCAGCTTCGTTCGCCGCACGCTCGGCTTCGGCAAGGGCCGCTTCACCGCGCAGGTGGTCGAGGTCGACACCGAGCCCGTCGACGCCGATCTCGATCGCGCGTTCCTGCACTTCGATCTGAACGACGCGGCGCTGCCCGGCTACGCGTGGGACTTCCCGACCGTCGTCGGCGGGCGCGCGCTCGTGTGCCGCGGCGTGTACGAGCTCCGCGACGAGGCGAGCGTCATCGCGGAGGGCGACGGCGCCGACGTCGGCGCGCGCCTCGCCGCGCGTCTCGAGCGACAGGGCGCGAAGGCCGTGTCCAAGGTGAAGCGCTTCGCCGAGCGCGGCCTCGCGCTGCACGAGCCGACCGCCGCCCCGCGCGCGCTGCTCGTCGGCGAGGCGGCGGGCATCGATCCCGTGCTCGGTGAGGGCATCGCGCAGGCGATCCTCTACGGCGCCGTCGCCGGGCCGTACCTCGCAGCGCGGCTCGAGGCGGGCGACCTCGCGTTCGAGGACTGGGCGAAGGTGCTGCACGCGTCGCGCGTGGGCTTCGACCTGCGCGTGCGGGCGCGCGCGGCAGAGCTCGCGTACGGGCCGAGGCGCGAGGCGATGGAGCGCTGGGTGACGAGCTCGCGCGACCTCGCGATCGCGGGGATGCGCTACTTCGCCGGCGAGCGCGTGCCGAGGTGGGGGACCGCCCGCGCGATGATGCAGTTTGCGGGGGCGCTCCTGCGGTGAGCAGCCCGGTCGCGCCGCGCATCGGTGGTGGCCCGAGCGACGGCAGCCCCGGCAGCGCGGGCCCACCGGATACGCCGCAACCGTATCGCCGACGACGCCGCCGTTGAGGGTCACGTTCCCTTTGAATGTCGGGCCGTCTTCGCCGATTCGGAGGCGCCCGCGTCGGCTGTCACAAGGAGCGCCTTGTGGGCCATCTGCGTCAACTTGCTCGGCAAACGCAAGCGACCGCTCCGGGACGCACGTCGTCGTTCATGCGCCTGCGCTGAGGAGCGACGACACCATGCAAGGCCCGCACGATGGTCTTCCACCAGGAGGCGATCAACCAGAACGTCGTCTGGCTCGTGCACGGGCTCAGCTGCGAACCGAACGGCCGCCGGCCCAGGCGGAACCCTTCCCCCCGCGCCGTGTTTGCGCGGGCCGGATTCTCGAGCGGACGGCAACGGTAGCAGTTTCTCCCAGTTCCCGGGCCCTGGTGCGCGCACAGTGATCGAGTGTTCAGAAGCGCTCAGCAACCTGGCGAGCTCTTCGACGTGCAACAGTCTGAACGACACCCGTCTGTTGCCAAGCGCCAGGTCAGCTACTAGGCTCAGCGGCATCTACGGCGAGAAGGAGGCCCACGCGTCTGGCACCGGATGTGCTGGACGAGGGGACATGGAGGACAATACCATGGCGAACGACTTCGACGACTGCGTCGTGACGTTCGAGGATGTCGAGCGCGACCTTGAGCAAGTCGAACTGCAACTGGCTCGTCAGCTCAACGTCCCGCGCGGACGGTCCATCCGCCGCATGCTCCTTGGGCTTTCCGCGCAGCGAAAGCTGGTCGAGGACGAGCTGGTCGCCCGCTGGCACCAGCTGTACTTGACCTACGCTGACTTCGTGCAGTGGCAGGAGCATAGCTCGCCGCCCGAAGCGGAGTGGGGAAATCCTCAACCTCAACCGAAGGTTGACCAACCTGAACCGAAGGCCGCCGATGCGGCCTTCGCCGCTTTGTGGTTGACTGATGGTGGGGCGGCATGGCTCTCCACGACAAGCAGAAAAGGTACCTTGAGCGGTTCTTTCCCGGCCTGATCGCCGCCGTGGCGACACTCGGCGACGGAGAATACCTTGACGATCGGCCCCAGATGTTCCCCGCCGGTGACGGGCTGCGGGGGATCCAGCTTTCGCTGAGGTATCTGCTGAAGGATGGCAACGGCGTCTCCATCACCATCAGCCTTCGACTGCCAAACGACGCCGCGCCGTATGTGCCGCCTGTTGACGCGAACGATCTCAACCCCGTGAACTTGAAACCCTGGAACCGCCTTCACTACGCGATGAACTACGGGACCGGCGTGGTTAGGGGCAAGTGTCGGTTCCGCGTCGACCTGGACGAAAGCGGACATCACGTGCACCTCGAGCCCGACACGTCCGAGCACATTCCGTGGACCGAGGTGATGCCCGACACCCGAAACTTGGATCCAATTAAGTTCGTTGAGTTCGTCGCAACCTACCGCGCCACCAAGTCGTGTCCGATCGCGCGCAGCAAGCCATGAGCACGTCTCCTACGATCTCGCTGGCGACGACGTATTTCGATGGCGAGGGGCGTCCGCACCTCCAGGAGTGCGTACGCCTCGCTCTCGACTGGGCAGTGGACCATGGCGTGGCCACGGTGGTGATGTTCACCGGGACCGGCGAGGGCCCGCACTTCGCAGCGAAGGAATTCTTGCCTCGCGAGCGATACGCTCACTTGCACGTCGCCGCGGTCACGCCGCCTACTGGTCGCCCCTACCGCAAGGTTCCGGGAGACGATACGAGCCCCATTATCCGCGCCGGCATCAGCAAGACGATGCGCGATCAGCTCCGTGCACTCGGCATCGACGTCGTTTCAGCGCACCTGCCCTTCAAGGAAACGTGGGATGGCAAGGCGCGGGTGTCCGAGTGGACGCGAGTTCTGGAGGCGTACGGCGTTCTCGGCGGAGGGTTCGGACTCTGCGTTCAGGCGATCCTGATTGCGTGCGACGCCGGCGTGGTTGAGCACGCGGAGAAGGTGGTCACCATGTCGGCCGACACTGCGTTCGTCGCGACGGCGTGCCGGACCGAGTCCTTCTTGTCGCCGAGCGAAGGTCTCCTCGTCGACCACATCATCTGCCGACCCTCCCGTTACACCATCTCCAAGCGCTTGCATGAGGCGCTGCAGGGCGCTTCGCAGGACACGCAAGCCACGTTGCAACTCGCCCTTCCCGCGGCGCCTCAGCTTCCTCCCGCTCAGCCTGCGATCGCACTTGCGACGCCTCGTCGCTCACAGAAGAAGCCCACGAAACAGCGCTGAATTTCACGTCGAGCGCGTTCTGGCGGGGCATAGAGCGGTTCGTGCGAGCGCACCGGCGGCGGCGCCAGCTTCAAGCTGCGGTCGACGATCTCGATGGCAACCGCGACCTGCCTTCGTGCGCCTCCCGAGGTCTCTGCGCGGCCGTCGAGAAGCGCATCCGCAGCGCGAGACGTGCACGGCCGAAAGTCCAAGCGATGTAGAGCGCGTTGGCCGTGAGTATGGCGTCGCCTCTGCCTGAGTCGTGGAGACGCGACGCTCTCCACGAGAACGTGGCCGCGACACCTCGATGACCGCGACGATCATCGTCTTCGGTCCGATCAAAGAGGCGTGGAGCGTCGGCGCGTTCCTGCTGCGCGGCGGTGAGAAGGTTGATGAGTCAGGGCAAAATGCGCCTCGCGAGCGCGTGGGCGTGGACGGAGATGTCGGGCACGCTCGTCGTCTCCCAGCTCGAGGCGCGGCGGAGGGCGCCGATCGCGAGCAGCGTCTCCGATGCAATCCCGTCAGGCAGGAGGACGCGGCCTTCATCGTCGGTCGCGATCCCGAGGCCCGCGGGATCTGCCGCGGCACGCCCCGAGTCGACCAGCTGGTGCACGAGAGGCATATCCGCCTCGGAGCGCTCGAGGGCGGGGCCGATGCAGCGGATGATCGCCTGGTAGCGCTGGCTCTCCGTCTTGCCGCCGGGGCGCCTCAGCGTGACCTCGAGCGCGCGCGGCTTGCTCTCGCACGACGCGATCGAGCCTGCGAGCACCTCGAGGCGACCGCTCGCCTGCCACGCCTCGAGGAGCGCGTGCGCGTCGACCGGCGCGCGGTGCCGCATGACGTCCCAGTACGGGCGCACCGAGCGGACGAAGCGCGCGCGATCGCGCGGCGGGAGGTTGCGCCACAGCTTGCTCACGTGCGGGCGCATCGCGTCGATCCCGTGCTGCCACGGCTCGCCGCGCTGCTCGGTCTCGCGCACGACCGCGCGTCCCCACTTGAGGAGCGCGCGCAGATCCCTCGGCGCGTCGTCGACGAGCTCGCGCCGAAGCGGCGACGCGGGGCTCAGCGGCGCGAGGTGCGGCCGCGGCAAGAGGCCACGGCGCGAGAGGATCGTCGCGCTGCCCTTGAATTTGTGCGCCTCGAGGAGCGCGACGACGTCGAGCGCCGACAAGCCCGAGCCGAGGATCAAGAGCTTGCCCTCGCGCGGGAGCGCCGCGAGCGCGCACTCGTCCCACGCGTCGATGATGCGCGGATCGGCGGTGAGGTGGCTCGGCGAGATGCGCGGCGCGAGGCCGGTCGCGAGCACGACGGCCTCGGCCGGCAGGCGCGTCCCGTCGAGCAACACGACCGCGTCCTCCTCGACGGCGATCGCCTCGCCGCGCAACACACGGAGCTTCGCCGGGCTCTCGCGGATGACGTCGCCGAAGCGCTCGACCGCGTAACGACCGAAGCGCGTGCGCGGCAAGAACGCGTTCGGCGTCGCCTCGGCCCCGGCCCACGCGACGAAATCGCCGGGCTTGTCCGGGTCGATGCTCATCTTCGCGGCGGGCACGTTGAGGCGGAAGACCTCGCTGTCGACGCCGTACGCGACGCCGCGGCCGAGCAGCGGTCCGCGCTCGAGCACGGTCACGCGCAGATCGGGCCCGCCGCGCTTGAGCAAATGCATCGCGACGGCGACGCCGCTGAGGCCGCCGCCGACGACGACCACGTTGCGGCCCTCGCGCTTCGAAGGCGCGTCGACCGGCAGCGGCGGGCTGTACGCGTGCAGCGTGAGCAGCGGATCGGGCCCGAGGTTTCCGAGCTGATGCACGAGCGAAGGGCTCGCCTCCTCGACCACGTCGCCGGGCGCCCACGTGCGATCACGCTCGCCGAGGATCGACTCGGTGGCGCTGCCGCGCAGGATGCGGAACGCGCACGCCGCGTCGCCGTGGCCGTGCAGCGAGCTCGTCTGGCGCGGCCGCCAACACAGGAGCCGAATCTCCCAGCGCTCCGTCTTCGTGACGAGGCTCCGCACGTAGTTCTTCGGGTCGAACCGGATGAAGCTCGCGATGTCGTCGATCGTGACGCGCGTGCGGAGGGCCGCTGCGAGCGTCTGCGGGGTGTGCTCGGCGCGTCCCTCGAGGGCTCGAACGATCTCCTGGAGCGGGGGTGACAGGTCCACGCGCGCATTCTTGATAGCTCGCGCGCGCGCCGTCCACCCCCGCGGCGCGCCGCGCAAATCCGTACTAAGACGCGCCGCCGTCCCACCTGTCGGAAGCGAGCGCCGCGCCGCGGGCGTTCTGCCTTCGGCCTCCTTGAGCACGCTCCTCGCCTTGCACTCTGCGCCTGCCTCCCGCGTCTTCCGGCGGCTCGTCTCGCCGGCCTCGCGCCTCGGCGGGAGCGGGCCGGTCGCGCGCGACGTGTGGCGGCTCGCGTGGCCGGCGATGACGCACATGGCGCTCGTCACGCTCGTGTTCCTCGTCGCGCGGGCGCTCGTCGCGCGCTGGTCGTCGACGGCGCTCGCGTCGCTCCAGATCAGCGGCACGATCGTCTGGGCGCTCTACGCGATGTGCACCGCGTTCTCGGCGGGCACGCTCGCCGTCGTCGCGCGGTCGGTCGGCGAAGGCGATCGCATGGCGGCGGCGAGGGCGGCGCGCGCGTCGCTCGGGTTCGCGGTCGTCGTCGGCCTCGTCGCGTTCGTGCCGATCCGCGTCGCGAACGGCGCGCTCCTCAAGCTGCTCTTCCCCCAGGCCGACCCGGGCGTGCTCGCCGACGCGAGCGCGTACCTGCACATCGTCTTGCCGGTGCTGCCGCTCTCGTTCGTCGAGGCGATCGCCGCCGCGTCGCTCCAGGGCTCGGGCGACACGCGCACGCCGCTCGTCGTCGCGTCGATCGGCAACGTGGTCAAC
>DASYCF010000345.1:0-4462 GCA_036500365.1 Byssovorax sp. | reverse complement strand
GCCGATGGAGTCGCCGTCCCCATCGTGTCCGACGGCGACGGGAGCGCGCTCGTGCCCGGCCTGCCCGCGGGCCCGGGCCAGCTCCAGATGTCGCCGCCGCTGCGCGCGCGCTGAGCCTCGTCGCTTCGCCTTGCCTCGAGCGCGCGGCGCGGGGAAGCTCGGTCCGTGGTCCCCGAGCGCGAGCCCGCACCGGAGCCGATCGACGGCGCGCCCGCGACCGACGGCGGCTCGTTCGAAGCCGCGACGCGGCGCCTCGCCGACATCGTGACCGAGCTCGAGCGGGGCGATCTTCCGCTCGAGCGATCGCTCGCGCTCTTCGAAGAGGGGGTGCACCTCGCGCGCGTCGCGGGCGATCGCCTCGACCACGCCGAGCGTCGCGTCGACGAGCTCCTCGGCATCGACGCGCAGGGCAAGCCCGTCACGCGGCCCGCGCGCGTGCGCCCGGCGGGCGAGGAGTAGCCGTGCGCACCGCGGCCGCGCTCGTCATCGGCAACGAGCTCCTCAGCGGCAAGATCGCCGACAAGAACCTCGTCGTCCTCGCGCGGACGCTGCGCGGCCTCGGCGTGCAGCTGCGGCGCGTCGTGATGACGCTCGACGAGCTCGACACGATCGTCGCCGAGGTGCGCGCGCTCGCGTCGAGCCACGATTTCCTGTTCACGAGCGGCGGCGTCGGCCCGACGCACGACGACGTGACGATCGAGGCGGTGGCGACGGCGTTCGGCGCGCCGCTCGTCGTGTCATCCGCGATCGAGGGTCTCCTGCGGTCGTATTACGGAGACCGCGTGACGGACGGCCACCTCTTGATGGCGCGCATCCCGGAGGGCGCGCGGCTCGTGACCAGCGAGCGCGTGCCGTGGCCGACCGTCGTGCTCCGCAACGTGTGGATGTTCCCCGGCGTGCCCGAGATCTTCGCGATGAAGATGCCGCTGGTCGAGGCCGAGCTCGCGGGCGACGCGCCGTTCCACTCGCTCGCCGTGCTCACCGACCTCGACGAGGGGCAGCTCAAGGCGCTCCTCGACCGCGTCGTCGCCGCGCACCCGACGATCGAGATTGGCTCGTATCCGCGCTGGAGCGACCCGCGCATCAAGACGAAGCTCACGTTCGACGGGCGCGATCGCGCGCTGGCGCTGGCGGCGCGCGACGCGTTCGCCGCGAGCCTGCCGGGGCACGCGATCGTCGAGCTCGTCGACGACTGAACGTCATGGCCCGCGCCGGCGGCGCCGTCGCGATCAACGCTGCAAGACGAGCTTGTCGGGCGCGACGGCGACGACGCGGGCGGTCTGCTCGGCGCCGCCGCTCGCCTGCGTCACGAGCTGGTCGCCGTCGAGGCGCCACGCCCCGCCGTCGCGCGCCACAGCGCGATCGTCCGCGCCGGGCCCGCCGTCGGCGAGGCGGCCGCCGGCGAGGAACGTAAACCGACGACGCCCGCGCGACGGCGGGAACGCGAAGCCCGGCCGCCGGAAGACCTGCTCGCCGCGCGCGTCCTCTTCGTGCGAGTGGACCCACTCTCCGATCAGGTCTTCAGGCTTCGTCGTCATCGCTCCTCCTGCGCTCCCGTCGACCTCACATGATGATGCCGGCGCGCGGGCCGGCCAGCGCCGCGTGCATGCGCATCACCTGGCCGTTCGTGAACATGACCATCGAGTCGTCGTCGACGTAGTCCATGTAGTTCATGAACATGTCGCCGTCGGGCCCGTTCTGGCAGCTCACGTGGGGGAACACGGGCTTGCCGTAGTTCGGGAGCTGCGCGTTCGGCGTGTCGTCGACGAAGTCGCTGCCGCTGCAGTCCTCGGTGTCGCCCCAGATGTGCCGCAGGTTCAAGAAGTGACCGACCTCGTGCGTCGCCGTGCGGCCGAGGTTGTAAGGATCGGCCGCGGTGCCTCCGACGCCGAACGCCGTGTTCAGGATCACGACGCCGTCGGTCTTTGCGGGGCCGCCCGGGAACTGCGCGTAGCCGAGCAAGCCGCCGCCGAGCGAGCACGCCCACAGGTTCAGGTACCTGTCGGTCGGCCACGGATCGACGCCGCCCGTCGCCGCCGACTTCACCGAGTCGTCGTCGCCGAAGCTCGGGCGCGACGTCGCCGTGTGCGTGATGCCGGTCGTCGGAGCGCCGCCCGGGTCCGTGGTGGCGAGCGCGAACTGCACGAACGGGTCGGCCGCGAGCCCGCTCCACACGCCGGGCACCTTGCTCACGTCCGCGTTGGCGCGCCGATAGTCTCGGTTGAGCGCGGCGATCTGCGTCTGCACCTGCGCGTCGGAGAGGTTGCCGGCGGGCGTATCGTAGACGACGTGCACGACCACGCGGATGACCGAGGGGTTCGCGGGCAGCGCGAGCTTCGCGCGCTTGCGCATCGCGAAGTCGTGCTCGAGATCCGCCTGACGTTGCCGGAAGCTCGGCTCGCTCTCGAGGAGCCGGAAATGAACCTGCATCGCGCCGCACGTACGTCGAAGAGCCATGGACGACCTCCCTCGTGCGCGCAGCGGCGCACGTGCGAGCATCGTCCACGACGGCGAGCCGTGTCGGGAATTACCCGAAATGGGTTAAGAACGTCCGTTCCGTGGTCCGCCACGCGTCGCCCTGGCGCCGCCAGGCTGGGCGCGCAGCGCGCGTCGGTGATTTCGAACGGCACGCCGCTTGTGTACGGCGCACGTCATGGTCGACGCGTTCGCCGGGATCGACGAGACGATGACCAGCGGGCCGCGGGAGCGCGCCCTCGCCGAGGGGGTCGACGCGCTCGGGGACGCCGATCTCGTCGCGCTCCTCCTCGGCACCGGCGGCGGCGGGCGGTGCGTGCACGTCCTCGCCGCGTCGCTGCTCGAAGACGCCGGGGGCGTCGAGGGGCTCGCGCGGCTCGGTCCGCACGCGATCGCGGCGGAGCGCGGGGTGGGCCCGGCCAAGGCGCTGCGGCTCGCGGCCGCGTTCGAGCTCGGGCGACGCGCGCATGGCCTCGCGCTCCGACCTCGCGCCAGCGTGAAGAGCGCGGCCGAGGTCGCCGCGTACGCCGCCGCGCGCCTCGCACCGCTCGATCACGAGCAGATGTGGCTCTTCTCGCTCGACGGGCGAAACCGGCTCCGCTCCGTGCGTCGCGTCGCGCAGGGCGGTCTCCACGGCTGCTCGGTCGCCGCGCGCGACATCCTGCGCGCCGCCCTCGCCGACGCCGCGTCCGCCATCGTGCTCGTCCACAACCACCCGAGCGGCGATCCCGCGCCGTCGATGGAGGACGTCGCGATGACGCGCGTCGTCGAGGCGGCGGCGGCGTCGATCGGCGTGCCGCTCGTCGATCACGTCATCGTCGCGAGCGACGGTCGGCACGCGTCGATGCTCGAGCTCGGCCTGCTCGATCCTCGTGAATGAACCGCGCCGCTACGGCCGAGCGCCGGGCTCGAACGACGGGGCGAGGCGCGCGGCCACCGGGTCGCCGCTGAGCTCGGCCTCGGTGAGGCTCGCGATGGTGGCGCGCACCGCGGCGAAGATGCACCGGTTCACGAGATCCTGCGGCGCGTCGCGCGGCACGTGGATGAAGCCGCCGCGGAGGATGCGGTGGCCCGAGCGCGGCGCGTCGATCTCGCGGAGCACCTCGAACATGACGTCCTCGCAGACGTACTCGCCGGGGTCGTCGCTCGCGACGGTGCGGCCGTGCTCGCCTTGAATCGCGGCCTCGCACGCCTCGACCGGCAGGTGCGTGCGCAGCGTCACGAGCGCGTCGCCGTGGTGGTAGAAGCCGTCGCCGTCGGGCGTGGCGCGCGCGCCGTCGAGCGGCGCGTACGGGCGGCCCGTGTTGTCGGTGAGCCCGCGCTGGATGATGTTGTGCGCGACGCGCTCGACCCGAAACGCGTCGCCCGGCGCGACGCCCATGCTGATCACGACGTCGGGCTGGCGCGCCTCGATCTCGTGCGCGACGCGCCCCGCGCCGGTCGACGTGCTCGTCGGATTGGACTCGTCGTGGAAGACGACGGGCACGTCGTACGCCGAAAAAATCGTCGCGAGCACGGCGCGAGCCCCGACGTGGGCCTCGATCGTCTGCCGGTCGAGCGCGCGCGCGCAGGCGCCGCTCGGGTTGTCCGCGTCCCCGCCGAAGGGGACGAACCCCGTGAGCAGCACCTTGACGTCCAAGCTCGCCTCCGCGCGCGGGTTCAGGGCTCGTAGAGGGACGCGCGGTGCTCGGCGCGGTACGACCCGTCGTGCGGGCGGTACTCGTCGGGCTTCACGCTCATCACGGTCGCCTCGATGGCCGAGTAGACGCACTGGTTCATCGTCTCTTGCACGTAGTTGTACGGTCCGGGGACCGCGGGCATGTGCATGAAGCCGCCGCGCAGGATGTGCACGCCGTCGCGCGGCGTGCGCAGCTGGTCGAGCACCTCCCACATGATCGGGTCGTTCACGCCGACGTCCTCGCTGACGCGGCAGGGCACGTGGCGCCGCTCGATCGACGTCTTGATCTGCTCGATCGGGAACGACTCG
>DASYCF010000344.1:0-2686 GCA_036500365.1 Byssovorax sp. | reverse complement strand
GACGCTCCCGATGGTCGGCGCTTCGGGCGCGATCGCCGGCGTCCTCGCGGCCTACGGGTCGCTCTATCCGATGTCGCCGGTGACGATCCTCAACCCGGTGCCGCTGCTCTGGATCTTCTTCGGGCTCTTCTTCGAGCTCCCGGCCTGGGTGGTGATCCTCGAGTTTTTCATCTTCAACGCCTGGCGCGGGCTCGGCTCGCTCGGCGGCGCCGGTGGCGCGGGGATCGCGTTCTTCGCCCACCTCGGCGGGTTCGTCACGGGGCTCGTGCTCGTGCGCGTGTTCGCGACGACAGGGCGCGGCAGCTCCGGCGGCCCTGCGCGTCGGTTCCGTGCCGCGGACGACGCGCCGTCGGCCGGGGCGCGCCGTGGCCCGTGGGCGTGGTAGCTTCCGCGCGGCATGGCGGTCTCGTCGTCGGCCTCGCCTCGTCTCGCGCTCGCGTCGGTCGTCGTGCTCGCGCTCGGCGCGACGGCGTGCGCCGGCGCGGGGCTCGACGGCGGCGTCTATCACGGCGACGGCTTCGCCTTCCGCCTGGGGCCCGAGGGGCAGGGCTGGCGCCGCCTCGCCGTCTCGCACGCCGCCGTCGCCTACCGCGTCGACGCGGACGAGGCGACCATCGCCGCGAACGGCCGCTGCCGCCTCGACGCGGACGACATCCCGCTCGCGTCGCTCACGCAGCACCTGTTCTTGCGCTTCACCGAGCGGCAAATCGAGCGACAAGAGACCGTCCCGTTCGACGGACGTGAGGCGATGCACACCGTCATGGCCGCCAAGCTCGACGGCGTGCCGATGAAGTTCGACGTCTGGGTGCTGAAGAAGAACGGCTGCGTCTACGACCTCGTGTACATGGTCCCGCCCGACAAGTTCGGCCGCGGCTCGCCCGACTTCACGCGGTTCGTCACAGGCTTCTCCGCGGTGTCGCCGTGAGCGCGCCGGCCGACAAGCGCGGCCCCGCGTCGAGCAACCGGCCGCCGCCGTCGCTCTTGCCGGTGCGCAAGGCGTCGCCGCCGCTCTACGACGGGCTGGTCTCGTTCGTCGAGCAGTTCGGCGAGATCGGTCGCATGACGATCCAGGGCTTCGCCGGCATCTTCAAGCTCCCGCTCGAGATCGACGCGACCGTCTACCAGATGGAGTCGCTCGGCGTGCGCTCGCTCGGCATCGCCGGCGTGACGGCGCTCTTCGTCGGCATGGTCATGGCGGTGCAGTTCGCGTTCGGCCTGCAGAAGTTCGGCGGCATGGAGTACACGGGCCGCATCATCGGCATCTCGTTCTCGCGCGAGCTCGCGCCGACGCTCACGGCCGTCATCGTCGGCGGGCGCATCGGCGCCGGCATCGCGGCCGAGGTCGGGTCGATGTCGGTCACCGAGCAGATCGACGCGATCCGCGCGCTCGGCGCCGACCCCGTGAAGAAGCTCGTCACGCCGCGCCTCGTCGCCGCCATCATCACGATGCCGGTGCTGTGCGCGCTCTCGCTCGTGCTCGGCTTCGCGGGGGCGATGGTCGTGTGCGACCTCGAGTTCGGCATCCCGCAGGGGTTCTTCCTGCGCACCGCGCTCGGGTCGGTGAACTTCGGCGACTACTTCAGCGGCATGTTCAAGACGCCGTTCTTCGGCGCGCTCATCGCCCTCATCGGCTGCCACTTCGGCCTGCGCACGCGCGGCGGGACCGAGGGCGTGGGCCAGGCGACGACGAGCACGGTCGTCGCGATCTCGATCACGGTGCTCATCGCGGACTTCTTCCTGACGAAGCTGTCCATCCTGCTCTTCTCGAGCCACTGAGGCCCGTGCGCGCGCTCGGCGCCGTCGTCCTGCTCGTCGTCGTCGCGTGCGGAGACCACCCGGCCGCGCCCGCCCCGGCGACGAGCGCGCTCGCCGTCACCGCGAGCCCGCCCGCGAGCGCGCCGCGCGCGCGTCGACCTACGCGGCGCTTCTACCTCGGCCGCACCGAGGCGCGCTGCGAGGTCTACTTCGTCGACGGCGACGTGTTCTCGGTCCCCGAGTCGACGCCGTGCCCGCTCGACCTCTTGCCCGGCGAGCGCATGCGCATCGCGGGCCGCACGTGCATGCGCGAGAGCTCCGACCAGGCCCGTGAGATCCCCGTCGTGTGCCCCGACGCGCTGACGAATCGAGAGAAGATCGAGCGCGGCGAGAAGCCGCGCCCCGAGCCCGCCGCGAGCGCCAGCGCGCCGTAGCTCGCGTCCGTCAGCGCCGGTGCTCGGCGCGCGCGCGGAGCTCCGGGTCGGTCGCGCCCTCGAGGTACGCGTCCCAGATCGCCGCGCGCTCCTCGGGCGCGCACCGCTCGAGGAGGAGCGCCGCGTCGAAGCCGAGCGCGCCGTCCTTGGACCGCACGAGGCGGCGCAGCGCGGGGCGGGGCGTCTGCGTGTCGCCGCGCGAGAGGAGCAGCTCCGCCCAGCGGAACGTCGCGCGGCTCTGGAGCCCGGGCGCAGCCTTCGGGAGCTGCATCACGCGGAGGAACGCGCGCTCGGCCCCGGCGCGGTCGCCCGCGTCGAGGAGCTCGGTCGCGCGGTCCCACAGCGCGCGCGACGCGTCCTCCGCAGACTCCGCGCGACCACGCACGGGCGGCGGTGCGTCGAGCGGCGGACGTGCGTCGTCTCGCGTATCGGGCGCGGCGCTCGTCTCGTCGTCGACGGGCGCAGGCTTCGGCGCGATCGGTCGCGGCGCGACCGGC
>DASYCF010000343.1:0-1505 GCA_036500365.1 Byssovorax sp. | reverse complement strand
CGCCCGTCGAAGTCGCCGTTGAGCTGCACGTCGACGTGCCGCGACTCCCAGCTGGGCGAGTCCGAGCCGCTCGGGATGGGGCCCGCGAGCTCGAGCTCGGTCGTGCGCGCGAGGAGATCCTTCACGCTCGGGAAGCGGTCCCCCTTGCCGCGCGCGACCGTGAAGCGCACGCCGAGGCGGCCCTTCACGTCGCTCAGCACGAGCGCGGTCGGCCCGAGCTTCGCGAGGCAGCGGAGGTCCCACTGCTCGGCCGAGATGCGCGCCGAGCCGTACGCGTGCGCCCACGTCCTCGGGTCGAGGAGCGGGCCGTCGAGCTCGCCCTCGCCCTGCTCGATCCGCACGCGCGCGATCGCGCCGTCGCACGAGTGATCTTTGTCCTCGGGGCGGGCGCGGGACACGAGCCGCACGAGGGCGTCCGCCTCGACCTTGCGATCGTCGAACGTCGCCGTGAACAGCGTCGAGACGCCGGAGATGCCCGCGAACGCGCCGTCCTCGATCTCGATCGACGCGTGGCCCTTTCGACCGCGCGGCGTGAGCGCGAGGTCGACGTCGACGTTCGCGATCCCCTTGGCCGAGATGGGCAGCGAGAGCAGGCGCGCGAGGCGCTGCACGTCGACCTCGTCGCCGCGCACGCGGCCGACGAGCTCGCCGCGATCGATGCGCAGGTTCGCGGCGACCTTGCCGACCTTCTCGCCCTCGAGCGAGACGCCCTCGATCGCGACGCCGCCGCGGACGACGCCCACGCGCGTGACCTTGCCCTCGAGCTCGTCGTCGCCCTTCTTCACCGAGAGCGTGATCGCGTGCGCGCTCGCGGTCTTCGCGTCGACCTCGGCGCGCGCCGTGACCTGCCCGTTCGCCTTGCCGTCGAGGTTCGCCGAGACGTGCGGCGCGAGGAGCGGGCCCGTCGCGCGCACCTCGTACGTGTCGAAGTCGTACGTGCCCGCCTGCAGGCCGCCGCCGCGGACGCCGGCGTCGAGCACGAGCGCCGCGAGCGGGCCGTGGACGCGCCCGTCGATCACCGCGCGCGAGACGCGCACGTCGTTGCCGACGCCGAGGCCGCTCGCGGTGCCGCTCACGCGCGCGTCGAGCGCCCCGCCCGCGAGCGAGCCGTCGACCTTCACGTGCGCGGAGCCCGAGACGGGCGCGCCGGGGATGCGCGGGAACGCTTGTAGCGAGGGAACGTCGGCCGTCGCCGCGAAGCGCACGTCGCCGCTCGGCCGCACGTGGAACGCCGCCGTCGTCGGCGCGCCGTCCTCGTCGATGGTCGCGCTGCCGTCGACCTCGCCGTCTTGCACGATGGCGAACGCCTGCACCGCGGGCACGACCTGTCCCTCGATCGTGAACGGCTGCGTCGTCGCGTCGGCGGTCACGCGCATCGTCGTGAGGTCGACGCGCACGCGCACGTCGGCGCTGGCGGGCGTCGCCGTGACGGGGGCGACGGCGCCGAGATCCACGTCGACCGCGTGCACGTCCGCCGACACGCGCGCGCCGTCGACCGCGTCGAG
>DASYCF010000342.1:0-6531 GCA_036500365.1 Byssovorax sp. | reverse complement strand
GACGGGGACATCGAGGAGTCGCTGAACCGGCTCGCCTCGCTCGTCGACGCGCTGTTCACGCGCGCCCGCGGCGACGCGCACCTGAAGCACGTCATCGAGAGCGCGTGCCTCGACGAGGGCGCCGCGGCGGCCGCGCGCGACGCGGCGACGGCGCTCTCCGCGTCGGGCGACGGCGTGGCGCTCGGCGGCCGCTCCCAGGGTGGTCGCGACACGCCCGCGGTGAACCTCGTCGAGGGGCGCGTGCTCTTCGAGATGAAGCGCCTCCGCGACGCGTTCGATCGCGCCCGCGAAGACGGCGCGCCGGCCCCGCCGCTGGTGCCTCCGCCGACGCTGATGCGCGTCTTCGTCACGCACGCTCCGGCGAAGGTCGCCCCCCAGCCCGCGCCCGCGCCGGCGCCTCCGCCGCCGGCGCCCCCCGCGCCTCCACCCGACCCCGGGGCGCCCGCGCCCTGACAGGCCGACGCTGTAGCTCGATGGACCGCGGCGGGGATGGAGGCGGACTCACGCGGGGATGCAGGCGGACCGCGGCGGGATGGAGGCGCGGGGGGCGCCGGGATGGAGGCGGACTCGCGGCCACGCGCGGGGAAGGGCTGCTGGCCCTTGCGCGAAGAGCGCTCGAGCTGGCGCTGCGGTCGCTAGAGGAAGGCACTCGGGCCGCGCTGCATCGCCGCGGCTCGCGTTGCGCAGACCTCACCCCCCCGACCCCCCCTCTCCCTGCACCACGGCCGTGGTCGTCCCGAAGCTCGTTTGCAGGGCGAGGGGGGAGGGCCCCGGCCCGTGACCGTGAGCGCCCGAAGCGACGGGCGCCGCTCCCCCCTCTCCCTGCGGACGACCTTGGGGACCACCGCGACCGTCCGCAGGGAGAGGGGGGTTGGGGGGTGAGGTCTACGCAACCTGAGCCGCTGCGCCGTGTCCCGTGTCCCGAATTCCTTCCTCCACCGACGCGGAGTTCGAACGACCTGCTGCACGCGGCCGGGAAATGTCAGACGACGGGTTGCTTCTGAGCGCTGCGCACCTACGCCCCCTCGCCGCGCTTGATGCCGTACGCGCGGATCTTCTTGTGGAGGTTCGTTCGCTCGACGCCGAGGACGATGGCGGCGCGGGAGATGTTCCACTCGAGGCTCGCGAGGACCTCGACGATGTAGCCGCGCTCGGCGCGGTCGCGGTGCTCGCGCAAGGTCTCGCGCTTGTCGCCCTCCGGCGCCACGGCCGCGCCGCCGACGCCCGGGATGGGCGTCGACGCCGCGGAGCCGCCGCTGCCCCAGCCCGTCGGTGACGAGGCGCGCGCGTCGGTCGCCGAGCTCCGATCGTCGCCGTCGCCGTCGTCCTCGAACGGGTTCGCGTGCGGGTCCTCGGGCAGGTCGGCGATGGTCACGACGTCGCCCGAGAGGATCGCCGCGCGCTCGACCACGTTCTTCAGCTCGCGCACGTTGCCGGGGAAGCTCCGCCGCGCGAGCGCGGGGAGCACCGCCGCGTCGAACGCCTTCTTCTTGAGGCCGTTCTCCTTGCAGAACGAGGCGAGGAACGCCTCGGCGAGCGGGTGCACGTCGTCCATGCGCTCGCGCAGGGCGGGGCTCTTGATCGGGAAGACGGCGAGGCGGAAGAAGAGATCCTCGCGGAAGCGGCCCGCGGCGACCTCCTTCGAGAGATCCTTGTTGGTCGCGGCGAGCACGCGCACGTCGACGTGGAGCGTGTGCTCGCTGCCGACGCGGCTGATCTCGCCCGACTGGAGCGCGCGCAGGACCTTCGCTTGCGCGGTCTGGTCCATGTCGCCGATCTCGTCGAGGAAGAGCGTGCCCGCGTGCGCCTGCTCGAAGAAGCCGCGCTTGCGCGACTGCGCGCCCGTGAACGAGCCCTTCTCGTGGCCGAAGAGCTCGCTCTCGATGAGCTCGCGTGGGATGGCGGCGCAGTTGACCTTCACGAACGCGGCGGTCGCGCGCGCGGACAGGCGATGGATCGCGCGGCTGATGAGCTCCTTGCCCGTGCCGCTCTCGCCCGTGATGAGCACGCTCGCCTTCGTCGGCGCGACGCGGTCGATCTCGTTGAACAGGCGCTGCATCGACGCGCTCTGCCCGATCATCTCGTAGCGCGCCTCGATCTCGGCGTGCAGGGTCGCGACCTCGCGCGCGAGCTGGCTCTGCTTGAGCGCGTTCTTGACCGACACGAGCACGCGCTCGCGGGCGACGGGCTTCTCGAAGAAGTCGGCGGCGCCGAGCTTGATGGCCTGCACCGCGTCCTGCACCGTCGCGTGCCCGGAGATCACGATGACCGGGAGCTCGCGCGTCGCGTCGTCCTGCCGCAGCTTGCCGAGCAGCTCGATGCCGCTCATGCCCGGCAGCATGATGTCGAGGATCGCGAGGTCGACGGGCGCCTCGCCCTTCGCGAGCACGTCGAGCGCCGCCTCGGCCGTGGCCGCCTCGACCACGCGGTACCCCTCGCCCGAGAGCACGAGGTCGAGCGTGCGCCGGATGTTCTTCTCGTCGTCGACGACGAGGATCGTCGGCGCGGCCGCCGTGTCCTCACGCGTCGGCGGAGACGAGTTCGCCATCGCTCGACGCTACCACGACGCCGCGCGCGCCGAGGCCTCGTAGCCGGCCGTCTGCCGCGCTAGGAAGGGTGGATGCGCTTGTCTTCGATGCTCGTCTTGTCCTTCGCCGCGGCCGTCGGCTGCGGCTCGCGGAGCCCGCTCGACGCCGGCGGCTCCGAGCCCTTCGGCGGCGGCCCGACGCCCGCGCTCCACGAGGTCGTGCTCACTGGCATCGCAGGCGCGCACAACGCGTTCGAGACCTGGACGTTCGACGACGCGGTCGGCTGGACGCACCTCGACGTCGACCCGCCCTTCGTGCTCGGCGAGGCCGAGCCGCCGCCCGCGATGGTCGCCGCCGGCGGCGCGAGCGTCGTGCTCTGGATGAGCTTCCCCGCGCGGGGCACCGTGACGAGCGCGTTCGACGGCACGACGTGGCGCGCGGTCGGCGGCTCGGGGCCGTCGCCCCGCACGAGCCCGGCGTTCGCGAGCCTCGGCGACCACGCGGTGCTCTTCGGTGGCCTCGACGACTCGCGCGGTCGGTTCCTCGCCGACACGTGGGTCTTCGACGGCGCGTCGTGGACCCTGGTCGACGTCAGCCGGTCGCCGCCCGCGCGCGAGCGCGCCGCGTTCGCCGAGCTCGACGGCAAGCTCGTCCTCTTCGGCGGCGACGCAGGCGAGGTCTTCGACGACACGTGGACGTTCGACGGCGCCGCCTGGCACGAGGTGCGGGTCGGCTCGCCCCGCCCGTCCTCGCGCACGGGCGCCGTGCTCGCGCCGCTCGACGGCGAGCTCGTGCTGTTCGGCGGCCAGCTCCCGCCGAACGGCCAGCTCGGCGACACGTGGAGCTTCGACGGCCGCCACTTTCGGGAGCTCCAGCAAGGCGGCGGCCCGCCCGCGCAGTCGAGCGCGCTGTTCGCGCCGCTCGGCGATCAGGTCGTGCTCTTCGGTCAGCGGCGCCCCTTCGGCGGCGTCCCGTGGGACGACACGTGGCTCTTCCACGAGGGCGGATGGCTCGACGCCGGCAGCGGCGGCCCGCTCTTCTCGGGGTGGCAGCCCGCCATGGCGGCGATCGATCGCGACTGAGGTCGATCAACCCGTTCGAAGAGGGAACGCCGACCGCCCGCCTGAGGACGCTCGCGCCAGGCCCGCCGCGCTCGATCCGGCCGCACACCGCTCTCAGCGGACGCGCGAGCGCAGCGCGCGTGCAAACGGCGAGTCGCGCGCGCTCGCTGCGGCGGCGGGCCGCTCGTGTCGCTCGCGCCACGAGCCCGAGCGGATGCGGCGGCGGCCGCGCACCTGCTCGACGTCGAGCTGATACGCCTCGGCGATCACGCCGCCCTCGAGCTCGACGGGGCGCCGCTTGAAGAGCACGGGGTGACCCTCGTGCACGTCGATCTTGGCGAGCGTCGCGACGTCCACCGTCCAGAGCTCGCCCGCCACGGCGACGTCGCCGCCCGCGACGAGCCCCGGGTACGCGCCGAGGTCGACGAGCGCATAGCGGGGGAGGGTGCGCACCTCGCCGACGAGCCGCGCGCCCGTCAACAGCTCGTGGCTCGCGTCACCCATGAGCAGCGTCCCGTAGACGAAGAGCGTGACCTCGCGCGACGACATCGTGCCCGTACGATAGCCGAGCTTTGCGCGGAGCCGACGTTCGACTAAGGGCTGGGCGCGCATGCGGGCGCTCATCGCAGCCACCTTCGCGGCCCTCGCCGCGCTGCCGCTCGCCGCGTGCGACTCGTTCGACCTCAACGGCGGGCCGAAGCACGTGAGCCTCCAGTACTCGAACGACGCGCGCCTCGCCTACAACGAGGCGATGGAGGCCTTCCGCGGACACGACTGGGAGGACGCGAAGGCCCTCATGGGCGAGGTGAAGAAGCTCTTCCCCTACACGCGCTACGCCCGCCTCGCCGAGCTGCGCATCGCGGACATCGCCTTCGAGCAGGACAAGTACTCCGACGCGATCAGCGCCTACCGCGAGTTCGTGCAGGCGCACCGGAACGACCGCGACGTCGAGTACGCGCGCTACCGCATCACGAAGTCGCTCTTCCGCGACATCGACGACACGATCTTCCTGCCCCCGCAGGAGGAGCGCGACCAGGCGACCGCGACCGAGGCGTACAAGGAGCTCCGGAGCTACCTCCGCGACTACCCGAGCACGCGCTACCGCGTCGACGAGGTGTACATGCTCGAGGTGGTGACCGGCCGCCTCATGCGGCACGAGCTCTACGTCGCGCGCTATTACCTCCGATCCGACAACTTCGACGCGACGCTCGCGCGCGTCGACTGGGCGCTGAAGAACTACCCGAGCTCCGGCCTCGACGCCGAGGCGCTCGTCCTCAAGGGCGAGACGCAGATGAAGATGAAGCGCTTCCCCGAGGCGAAGCAGACGTTCGAGCTCGTCGTCTCGCGCTACGGCGGCCCGTTCAACAAGACCGCGAAGAACTTCCTCGCCGAGCTCGCGACGCGCGGCGTGAAGGACCCGCCGCCGCCGACGACCACGCTCCCGCCGGCGACGCCTCCGCCGGGCGTCGCCCTCCCGCCGGTCACGCTGCCCACGGCGCCGCCGCCGACGCCGAAGGTGGGCGGCGGCATCCCCGCGTCGCCGCCGTGACCCACCGGCCGAGCGCGCAAGCGGGCGTGCGCCCGAGCGCCGGCGTCCGGTTCGTGCTGGAGCGCGGCGACCAGCCCCGCGACGGTGCCTGGCGCTACGCGGGCTTCGCGCACGTGCCGGGCGGCGATCTGCCGGCCGAGGTCGCCGTCTCCGTGCCTTCGGGGGCGACGACCGCGCGCGTGGAGGGTCGCGCCGACCTCGAGCCGGCGGCTGCGGCGCTCGTCCGCGCCGCGACGAAGTCCGCCGTCGCGGCCGGTGGCACGCCCCCGCGCAAGGTCGTCCGCTGGCGGGGCTGAGGCGGGCGCATCGTCCCGCGTCAACCTCGGACGGGTCTTGACCCGGGCGCACGTCGCCGCGTCAGTTGGTTGGAGGGGCCGGCGCGCCCTGCTATAGCCGGGGCATGGCCGAGAAGGTCCCCATGACGCCCGAGGGGCAGATCCGCCTGCGCGAGGAGATGCGCCGCCTGAAGGAGGTCGACCTCCCCCAGGTGGTGAAGGACATCGGCACCGCGCGCGAGCACGGCGACCTCAGCGAGAACGCCGAGTACCACGCCGCGAAGGAGCGCCAGGGCATGATCGTGGCGCGCATCACGAACCTCGAGGGCTCCCTGAACCGCGCCGAGGTCATCGATCCGGCGAAGCTCGTCGGCTCGAAGAAGGTGCAGTTCGGCGCGCGCGTGAAGCTCTCGAACCTCGACACCGAAGAGGAGCAGACCTTCCAGATCGTCGGTCCCGAGGAGGCCGACATCAAGCAGCAGCGCATCTCCGTCGCGTCGCCGCTCGCCCGCGGCCTCCTCGGCCACGAGGTCGGCGACGAGGTGAAGGTGCAGATGCCCGCCGGCCCGAGGTCGTTCGAGATCCTCGAGATCCGCTACGCATGAACCGGCCGCGCGGGGCCCCGCTCGGGGACCTCGCCGCGCGGCGCGCGCTCGGCGTCGTCGCCCCTTCGGCGCCGCGGCCGCGCGATCCGACGCGACCCCCGACGCCGACGCCGAGCCTCGTCCGCGAGCCGGCCCACACGCCGGCGTACCCGTCGGACCTCGAGGCGCCGGGCGTCCGTCGCGTCCGCTTCCCGCTCGCCGCGGCGATCGACGGCTACCTCGGGCTCGCGGCGTTCGCGGTCATCGACGTGATCGTGGTCGGGCTCGTGGAGCTGCGCGAGCTCACCGGGCCGTTCGAGATCGGCCTCGCCGCGCGCGCGCTCACGCCGCTCGCGCTCGTCGTCGCCCTCCCGTGCGGCGCGCTCGCCGGGCTCGTCGTCGACGCCGCGCTGCGCGTGGTCGGACCCGGCGCGCATGGCGCCGCGCGCGCGAGGCCGCTCGCGTGGGCGATCGGCTGCCTCGGCGTCGCCCTCGCGGTCGAGGTCGCGGCGGCGCGTGTCGTGCCGAGCGAGG
>DASYCF010000341.1:0-20019 GCA_036500365.1 Byssovorax sp. | reverse complement strand
CGGGGGCGAGTGTCGCCGGGGCGCGCATACGGCTCCGAGGACGCGCACGACGCTCTCGGGATCGAGGCCTGCGGCGCCCTCGCCGCCGGCGCGGGCCTCGCGGACCAGATCGGTCGTCGAGAGGATCCCGACCGGGCGATTGGCGGCGTCGACCACCGGGACGCGGTGGACCTGCTGATTGCGCATCACGGCCTCCGCGACCTCGAGGGTGTCCGTCTCGCGGACGACGCGCACGTTCGTCGAAGCGGCGCGCAAGACGCCGATGCACCACGGCGTCTGATCGTCGTGGAACGTCGCCATGCAGATGTCTCGATCGGTGAGCATCGCCACCACGCGCCCGGCCTCGTCGACGACGGGCACGCTGCCGCAATCCTGCTCCCACATGATCCGCGCCGCGTGGCCGAGCGACTGGCTCGACGCGCACGTGACGACTCCGCGCTTCATGACATCTTGAACCTTCATTTCGACATCCTCCGATTTCGGGACCATCGCGCTCGGCTCGGGCGCGGCGCCAGCGAGCCGCCGTCGTTCGTCAGCGCTTCTCTCCTGCCGCGGCCTTCGGGATCGAGGGCGCGACGCCGTGCACGGTGAGCACCGCGACGGGCGAGAGCCGAACGACCTTCTCGGCCACGCTGCCGAGGAGCGCGCGCGAGATACCGCGGCGGCCGTGCGTGCCCAAGACGATCAGGTCGGCGCGCTGCTGTTGCGCCGCCGCCAAGGTGCCCTCCCACGCGACGCCCGTCCGGAGCATCGACACGGCGCGAGGATATCGCGCCTTCACCCGCGCGAGCTCCTTGGCCAACTCCTGGGCTGCCATGTCGCCGAGATCCGCGAACATCGGCGCCGGATAGCCGAAGCCGCTGTCGTACGGGACAGGTGGCTCGTACACGTGCGCGACCGTCAGCTCAGCGTCGAACTTCGTCGCGAGGTCGATCGCCATGTCCACCGCGGCAGCGGAGGATTCACCGAAGTCCGTGGCGACCAGGATGCGTTGAAAACCGTTCATGTTCGACTCCTCGAGTTCGACGAGACAGCGCTCAGCGCTCGCTCGTCGGGTGAGCGTTCGCCGCGCCTTCCGCGCGGGCGTCTTGGACCAAAAAGCGATCGTGTGCGTGCTGCTTGGGTCGCATCACGTAGACCGGGCACCCGGCGCGTCGGACCACGCCCTCCGCGACGGACCCCATCAGCGCGCGACGCAAGCCGCTCCTGCCGTGGGTGCCGACGACGACGAGATCCGCGTCGACGTCCGCGGCGAGCGCGATGATCTCCGCCGCCGGGTCGCCTTCGGCGGCGTGCGTGACGATCTTCGCGACGCGGACGAGGCCGCGCGCGCGGGCGCTCACGCCAGCCTTCGCCGCGATCTCGCGCAGCGGGTAGAGGGGCGATCCATAGAGATCGTGCGGCGGCGGCAGCAGCTCCAGGCCGAGCTCCCGCACCGACACGAGGTGCAGGCTGGCGCCCGGGTGGTCGCTCGCCAGGTCCAGCGCGCGGTCGACGATCGACTCGCTCGCGTCCGAGAGGTCGACGGCGGCGAGGACCACGAAGGGCGTGAGCGTCTCGTGGACGCGGCTCACGATTGCACCGGCGAGTTCATATCGGATCTCCTCGGAGGGCCCGCGCGACGGCCGTGCGTGCGCTCGCGCGACGGCGGGCTCTCACACGTGGACGCGCGGTCGCTCTCCTCGTCGAGGGTGAGAGCAGGGGACGTGCCGCCGAGGGCTCCGCACCCGAGAGGCCGTTCACCGCGGAGGCGGGCGCACGGTCGCCGCGGAGTCTGCGCCCGGCGCGAACCGCTTGCGTCATCCGGCCGCGCGGGCGCGCCCACCCGCGCGGGGGCGGACGACTGCGTCGCGCCACGCGCCGACGCGACACGACGCGCGCGGGGCGGCAGGCGGTCGCTCGGGTCGTCTGCGCCGATCGTCACTCGCGCGCTGCGCCGACGGTCAGGACAGGTGCTCGCGACGTCCGCACGACGCGCTCGGCCACGCTGCCCATGAGGGCACGCGAGAGGCCGCGTCGCTGGTGCGTTCCCATGACGATGAGGTCGACGGCGTGACCCGCCGCGACCTCCGTGATGGCGAACCTCGGGTCCCCGCGGAGCAGGAGGGCTCCGGCGCGCGCGTAGCTCGCGTTCGCGGCGGCGGCGACGGGCTCGAGGGCGCGCTTGGCCTCCTCTTCGAGGTCTTCGATCGGCCAATAGGCGCCCTCTTGATAGGGGGCGAGCGGGCGGTCGTAGACGTGGAGCAGCGTGAGCTTCGCGCTGAATGCGCGCGCCAGACCCAAGCCGACGGCCAGCGCCTCCTCTGCGGCCTCCCCGAAGTCGCTCGGGACGAGGACGTGCGAGAGCGTCGTGAGCTCTCCGCCCGACGCCCCGTCGAGCGGCGCCGCGGTGGTGAGGACCGGCGCGGCGCAGGCGCGGACGACGCGCTCCGCGACGCTGCCGAACAGCGCGCGCTCCAGCGCGCCTCGCCCGCGGGTGCCCATGATGACGGCGTCGGCGCCGCGCGCGCGCGCGTGCTCCAAGATCGCCGCGCGAGGCTCTCCGTCGACCCACGTCGCCTGGACGTGCGGGTACCGCGCGCGCGCGGCCTCCGTCGCCGCGTCGAACGCGTCGCGCTCCGCCTTCAGGATGCCCTCGACGGGCGCCGGCGCGAGGTGCCGTCCGAGCATGTACGCGGCGAGCGGCAAGTGGAACGCGTGGAGCAGCTCGAGCTGGCCGTCGAACTTCTTCGCGAGCGAGACGGCGACGTCGAGCGCGCGCTCGGCAGCGGGGCCGAAGTCGGTGGGCACGAGCAGGCGTTGAAAGCGCATGGTCCGTCACGAAGCAACGGACGGGCCCGAAGCGGTCGCGCGCACGTCGAGGAGGCCCCGCCGCACGGGGAGCCACGCAGGCTTTGCGCGGACTACGCGCCGCGTGCGCGGCCCCGTCGAGCCCGCGCACGCGCCGGGGTGGGCGCGACGGTTGCAGTCGCTCCTCCACGCGAGGCGTCCGCCTCGAAGGAGAAGGGTGATGCGCTTCATTCGATGGTTTCGCGAGGTGGGCCTCGGCGACGTCGGCCTCGTCGGCGGCAAGAACGCGTCGCTCGGCGAGCTCGTCCAACGGCTCGCGCCGCTCGGCGTGCGCGTGCCGAACGGCTTCGCGGTCACGGCCGAGGCGTACCGACACTTCTTGAACGCGGCCGGCATCGAGGGCGCGCTCCGCGCGCTGCTCGCTGGTGTCGAGCGAGACAGCGTCGACGATCTGGGCCGCCGCGCCGAGCGCGCGCGGGATCTGATCATGGGCGCCGCGCTGCCCACCGATCTCGAAGACGAGATCCGCGCGGGGTACGGCGAGCTCTCGCGCGAGTTCGGCGCCGACGCGACCGACGTCGCCGTGCGCTCGTCGGCGACGGCCGAGGATCTGCCGAACGCGAGCTTCGCCGGGCAGCAGGAGAGCTTCCTGAACGTGCGCGGCGAGGCCGGCGTGCTCCTCGCCGTGAAGAAGGCGTTCGCGAGCCTCTTCACCGCGCGCGCCGTCAGCTACCGGCGCGACATGGGCTTCGACCAGCTCGCCGTCGCGCTCAGCGTCGGCGTCCAGAAGATGGTGCGCTCGGACCTCGCCAGCGCGGGCGTCATCTTCACGCTCGATCCCGACACCGGCCACCGTGACGTCGTGCTCGTCACGTCGAGCTACGGCCTCGGCGAGAGCGTCGTGCAAGGGAGGGTCGCGCCCGATCAGCTCTACGTGCACAAGCCGACGCTCGCGCGAGGCTTCCCTTCGCTCTTCCGGAGGCGCCTCGGCACGAAGGAGTCGCGGATGATCTACGACGAGCAAGGCCACCGCGACGTCACGACCGTCGCAGTGTCCGAGGTCGACCGCGCGCGCTTCTCGCTCTGCGACGACGACGCGCTCGAGCTCGCGCGGTGGGCGCTGCGCGTCGAGGATCACTATTCGAAGGAGCGCGGCGCGCCGACGCCGATGGACATCGAGTGGGCGAAGGACGGCCGCTCCGGCGAGCTCTTCATCGTGCAGGCGCGGCCCGAGACCGTTCACAGCCGACGGCAAGCGCCGAAGGTGCGGCTCTACGATCTGAAGACCAAGGCCTCACCGCGCGTGACGGGCTTCGCGATCGGCGACGGCGTGGCGACGGGCGTCGCGCACACGATCCTCGACCCGCGCCGGATCGCGGAGTTCAAGCCGGGCGAGGTGCTGGTCACCGAGATCACCGACCCCGACTGGGAGCCGATCATGAAGTCGGCGGCGGCGATCGTGACCGAGCGCGGCGGCCGGACGTCGCACGCCGCGATCGTCGCGCGCGAGCTCGGCATCCCCGCCGTCGTCGGCGCGACCGGCGCGCTCGCAGCGTTCGCGACGGCCGCGAGCGCGGTGACGGTCTCGTGCGCAGAGGGCGACGCCGGCCGCGTCTACGACGGCGCGATCCCGTTCTCCGTCGAGGAGATCGACCCGCGCGCGATCGCGCGGCCGCGCACGCAGATCATGCTCAACGTGGGCGACCCCGAGCAAGCGCTCAAGCTGTCGCTCCTGCCGAGCGCGGGCGTCGGCCTCGCGCGCATGGAGTTCATCTTCGCGAGCTGGGTCGGCGTGCACCCGCTGGCGCTCACGCGCTACGCGTCGCTCGGGCCGGCCACGCGCCGCGACGTGGATCGCGTGACGCGCGGCGCGAGCGACAAGATCGCCTTCTTCGTCGACCGCCTCGCGCAGGGGATCGCGACGCTCGCCGCCGCGTTCTGGCCGCGTCCCGTGATCCTGCGCTTCAGCGACTTCAAGACGAACGAGTACGCGAAGCTCGTCGGCGGCGCCGCCTTCGAGCCGACGGAGGAGAACCCGATGCTCGGCTGGCGCGGCGCGAGCCGCTACTACCACCCCGACTACAAGGACGGCTTCCTGCTCGAGGTCGCCGCCGTGAAGCGCGTCCGCGACCGGCTCGGCCTCACGAACCTCAAGGTGATGATCCCGTTCTGCCGCACGCCCGACGAGGGTCGGCGCGTGCTCGACGTGATGCGCGAGGGCGGCCTCGTGCAAGGCGAGCGCGGCCTCGACGTCTACGTGATGGCCGAGATCCCGTCGAACATCCTGCTCGCGGCGGAGTTCGCGTCGATCTTCGACGGCTTCTCCATCGGGTCGAACGACCTCACGCAGCTGACGCTCGGCGTCGACCGCGACTCGACCACCGTCGCTCCGCTCTTCGACGAGCGCAACGCGGCGGTGCGCTGGTCGTGCGCGCACCTGATCGAGGCGGCCCACGCGGCGGGGCGCAAGGTCGGCATCTGCGGGCAGGCGCCGAGCGACTTCCCCGACTTCGCGGCGTTCCTCGTCGAGCGCGGCATCGACTCGATCAGCCTGAGCCCGGACGCGCTCGTGCGGACGACGCTTCGGGTGCTCGACGTCGAGCAGCGCCGCGACGACGCGCCGCCTGCCGAACCGCGCTCGGCGCTCCGAGCGACGGTGGAGCCGTGACGCGCGCCCGGCCGCTCCGGCGCGTCTGCGTGCTCACCGGCGGCGGCGACGCGCCGGGCGTCAACGCCGTCGTGCGCGCGTTCGTGCACGCGGCGACGCGGCGCTCGATCGACGTGCTCGGCTGTCGCTACGGACTCGAGGGGCTCCTCGCCGACGACATCGCGCCGCTGGGCATCGAGGGCGTGCGCGGCCTGCTCCCCCTCGCGGGATCGGCGCTCGGCTGCTCGACGCGCGTGAACCCGTTCTTCGTGCCGTGCGACGGCGGCGGCACGCGCGACGAGGGCCCCGCGATCGTGGCGCGCCTGCGCGCGCGCGGCGTCGAGGCGCTCGTGATGATCGGCGGCGACGGCACGATGCTCGCGGCGCGTCGGTTCACCGAGCTCGACATGCCGTGCATCGGCGTCCCGAAGACGATCGACAACGACCTCGGCGAGACCGACGTCACCGTCGGCTTCGACAGCGCGGTGCACGTCGCGACCGCCGCGGTCGACGCGCTCCATGCGACGGCCGAGGCGCACGCGCGCGTCATGATCGTCGAGACGATGGGCCGCAACGCCGGGTTCATCGCGCTGCACGCGGGCGTCGCCGGCGGCGCCGACGTCGTGCTCTTGCCGGAGCTCCCGTACCGCGTGGAGCGCGTCGTCGCGAAGATCCGCGAGCGCGAGTCGCTCGGCCGGCGCTTCACCATCGTCGTCGTCGCCGAGGGCGCGCGCCCGTACGGCGGTGACGTCCTCGCGACCGACGGGGGCAAGCCCGGCTCGCTGCCGCACCTCGGCGGCGCGGGCGCGCGGCTCGTGCAGGAGCTCGAGGCCGCGGACACGGGCCACGAGGTGCGGTTGACCGTGCTCGGCCACCTCCAGCGAGGCGCGTCGCCGACGCCGCGCGATCGCAACCTCGGCACGGCGTTCGGCGCGCTCGCCGCCGAGCTCTGCGAGCGAGGCGAGGTCGGTCGCATGATCGCCGTGCGGAGCGGCGCGCTCGTGACCGCTCCGCTCCCGCGCGAGGACCGACTGCACAAGCGCGTCGCCTTCGATGATCGGCTCGTCGTCGCGGCGGGCGCGATCGGCGTCGAGCTCGGCGACGCGTGGGGCGCTTCGCAGCGCGCCGACGTCGAGCCGCGCGTCGTCGTGCGAGCGTCGCTCGCGTCGAGCGAGCCCCGCGCGTCGAGGCCGCTCGCGGACGTCCCTCTCCCGACCGCGTCGGGCGAGGTGTGACCCTGTTCCAAGTCCGATTCCATGGTCGCGGCGGGCAAGGCGTCGTCACCGCCGCCGAGCTCTTGAGCGTCGCCGCGTTCCTCGAGGGCAAGCACGCGCAGGCGTCCCCGCGCTTCGCAGGCCGGACAGGCGCGGTGAGGGCAAGAGCGACGCTCGGCGCGCAAACGGTGCGTCGCGGGTGCAAGGCGCGCGTCGCGGTCGAGGCGATCGCGCCGAAGGCAGGTTGGAGCGGCGATTGCTTCGACGGTGCGCCCACTTGCTTGGCGGATCGCCAGGAGGAGTCGTCATGTCCGCAGCCCTTCCCGACGGAGAACCGGCGCTCGCCCGGACGCCTCCGAGCCCGTCTGCCACGCCGCCGTCGCGCCTGCCCAAGTGGGCGATCGTCGTCATGGCCGGCCTCGCCGCGCCGTGGATGTATTTCGCCGCGCAGCGCGTCGTCGACATGCGCACCCCGCTGCGTGTGGGTCACGGCGTCACGACGCGCTCGATCCCGACGTCGACGCGCGCGCCGTGGATGGAGGGTGGCTTCGTCGAGATGGTGCCGCCGCTCCGCCTCCCCTCGCGCGTCGACGGCTCGGAGAAGATCGAGGTGTGGCTGAAGCTGCCGCCCACCGGCAGCCTCGGCGTGAAGTGGATCGAAGGCCAAGCGCGCCACGCGCTGACGTACCCGCCTGGCACCGTCGCGGACCGCATCGAGATGCTCGACGGCGTTCACATCGTCGACGTGCGCGGCACGGAGCTCGGCGAGCGCGGCGCCGAGTCGTTCCACGTCTACCGTGGCCACGGCGAAGACGGCCTCCTCGAGGTCATGTGGCCACGCGACGACGCCGCCGCGCAGGCCGAGGCGACGCGCGCGCTGGTCGCACACGAGATCGCCGAGGGCCGGTCGCAGGTGCAGTCGGTCAAGATCAACAACGCGTGCGGGCCTTGCCACGCGCACGCGCGCGAGGAGCGCCTCGCCGGCGTGCCCGCGCGGCGAACGGACGCCGCCGGCTGGTTCGTGCCGGAGACCGTCCTGCTCGATCGCGTGCCCGTCGAGCACCACCGGCCGCGCGAGATGAACGTCGACGATCCCTTCGTGCGCTTCGTGTGCCCGTCGGCGTCGGGCGAGGCGCCGGCGGAGGTCGTCAGGCACGACGACGGCACGCGCTGGCCCGTCTGCGCAGGCAAGGTCGCCGCCGTCGGCGTGCTCGACCTGCCAGCCGCGCTCGCCGCGAACGACGCGCACGCGCGCCAGGTCTGTGACTCGCGCCGCGCGCTCTTCTCCCGCATGGACGACGAGGCACGCCGCGCGTACGCGTCGGCGTTCGAGGCTTGCTCGATCCGCTGAGCTCGGGCCCTGCCGGCGCTGCCTGCTCGCGTTCGCGGCGGGCCGGCCGGCGTGGCTCTCCCAGCGCCGTCGCACGGGCCGACTGGGCGAGGAGAGCTGGCACGCGACGCGCAGAGGTCCGCACCATGTCACTCGAACGCTTCTCCCACGGCGCCGTGTGCGCCGAGCTCACCGACACCGCCGCCTCCGTGGCCCGCCGCATGCGCGACTTCCGCGTCGGCTCCGTGGTCGTCACGCGCGGCGCGCGGCCCGTCGGCATCGTCACCGACCGCGACCTCGTGCTGCGCGTGATCGCGGAGGGGCGCGACGCTCATCTGACGCTCGTCTCCGAGATCGTGACCTACGAGCCGACGACGCTGCCCGACACGGCGAGCCTCGAGGCCGCCGCGCGGACGATGCGCGATCACGGCGTGCGCCGCGTGCCCATCGTCACGGACGACGGCCGCATCGTCGGCATGGTCACGGCCGACGACCTCGTTTCGCTCCTGTCGCGCGAGCTCGCCGACGTCGGCGCGGGGATCAGCGAGGGCGTCGAAGCGACGGAGAGCCGCTGACACGCGCCGCGTGCACGCGCGGCGCAGCGCGTGCGCCGCAGCACCGTGAACCAGTCGAGCGACGTCGCGCCGATGTGCGCCCCGTGGCGGTCGTGAACACGCACGCCGCACCGTCGACGGCCACGCCGACCGCTCCTCCTTCGGAGACCCGACATCGACGCGAGACGATGACGCGATCGATCGTCAAGACGGCCAGCTACCGCGTGCTCGTGATGACGCTCGACTTCGCGACCGTGTACCTGCTCAGCGGCAAGGTCGCGGTCGCCGCGGGCTTCACGCTCGTCAGCAACCTGTACACCACGCTCGCGTACTTTCTTCACGAGCGCCTCTGGGATCGCGTCCGCTGGGGCCGCGCCGCGACCGATCGCCGCGTCGGCTGAACCCTGCGTCGGTCGACGTCACGCGCGGGCGACCGCGCAGCGCGGGATCGATCGAGCCTTGAAGGAAGGATGGAATTCGAAGCGTCGCTCGCGACCCTCGCCGCCACGGACGAGCGGCGCGCTGCCTCTACCGGCCCGTATTCGACAGCAGGTCGCCGAACCACGAACGACGGTGCCTGGGCAGAAACCGACAGGGCGGCTGCGTCGAGGTCTGGCGCAGCCGTCGTCGGATCGCGCGTCACGTCCTTCTCAGCGACGCATCCAACGGCCGCCATAGTAGTAGTGCGCGCCGCCGCGGTAGTAATACCGGGGGCCTACCCACACGGCGCCGGGGCGACGGACGGTGTACCGGCCACGGGTCCACGCATATCCGCGGGGGCCCCACCACCAATAACCAGGCACCCAGACCTGACCGACGACGGCAGGCGGGACCACCTCGACCAGCGGCGCGGGCGGAGGGCTGTCGACGACCATGGCGGGCGCGCCGTCGTCGACGGTCGGATACTCGGCGTCCACGGGTTCGGCGACGACGCACGCCGGGAGCGCGAGCGCACCGAGGATCAGGAACAGCGTTGCGTGCTTCATGGGAGTCGGGGTCTTCATGGCTCTTGGAACAGCACCGGGCGGGCCAACCTCGGTTCGCGCGAGCGGCGCCAGTTCCGTGGGGTCGCGCGCGAAAGCCGCACGCCGTTCGTTCTCCGCGCAGCTCCTGCGCCGGCGGCGCTCTCGAGCGGCGGCTACGCGCTCGCCGGGGCGTGGACGGTGAACACGGGGATGACGGACTCGCGGACGACGCGCCCCGCGATGCTGCGGTCCCACGCGTACGAGAGCCCCGTCAGGCCGCGCGTCCCCATCACGACGCCGTCGTACGCGCCGCTGTTCGCGCGCTCGATGATGACGTCCGCGGCGAAGCCGAGGGCGACGTGGCCGCGCGCGCGGACGCCTTGCGCCGCGAGCTGCTCGAGCGCCGCGTCCATGTCCTCGCGCCGTCGCCGGATGTCGGCGTCGACGAAGTGATCGCCGAGCGCGATGGCCTCGCCGGCGAGCGGCTGCGGCACGTGCGACACGGCCAAGAGGTCGATGTCGGCGTCGAACGCCTCGGCCAGCGCCGCCGCGCGCGCCACCGCGGCGCGAGAGCTCGGCGAGGTGTCGAACGGGACGAGCAGGTGGCGGAGGGGCGTCTTGTTCATGCGGCCACGCCATCGCAACCGCCGTTCCGTGCGGTCGGCCCCGATTTCGCACCGGCGCCGCATGGACGACGGCGCAGGCCGTCTGGCGCAGCGTTCGCGCTCGCGACGAACGCCTTGCGCCGCAGGGGCCGCGGTCGTTCGTCGTCGCGCGGGCATCGCGGCGCCGAGCGCCATTTCGCGCCGTCAGAAGTCTTCTTCGTCGAGCACCGCCGACGCCGGGTCGGCGTGCGGCCACACGTTGGGCCAGCCCAGGCTCGCTCCTCGCTCGGCCCGCAGGATGTCCGCGGGCGTCACGATCCCGACCACGGACGCGCCGGCGCCGACCACGACGACGCGATGGATCTGCTCCGCGAGCAGGAGGTCGACCGCGAGCTGCGCGTCGTCGTCCGGCCGCACGAAATGCGTGAACGGCGTCATCAGCTCCGAGACCGTCGTCGCCTGCGATCGCAGGAGGTCGGCGGTGGAGAGCACGCCAACGACTCGACCGCGATCGACGACGGGCGCGCCGCTCACGCGACGCGCGACGAGCTGCGCTCGCGCCTCCGCGGCGGATGCGCCCATGTCCAGCGTCAACACCTCGCGCGTCATGATGTCCGAGACCTTCAACATGTTTCCTCCAGGGAGCGGCGCCGCGGCGGCTCGCATATATGGGCGCGCGTCGGCCCGCTCGGACTCCGCGCTCAGCAATGCGCGCTCCACTCGAGGCGGCGTCGCGAGGGAGCGTGTCGGCACGCCGGCTGCTGCGCGGCCATCCGTGGGAAGGCGTCTCCGAGTCGGGCTGTCGATCGCTGCGCTGTCCATCGCCACCGGCTGCGCTTCGAACGCGGAGGTCGCGCCGCGCGCGCGCTCGGGCGCCGCGGTGGCGAGCCCAGGCGCGCGAGCGCCCGACCCCGGCGGGCAGCGCGAGCCGCGTGACCAGGCGGAGCGCGAGATCGAGCGCCTGCGCCTCCGCGGCCACCTCCTGGAGGCGGAGCTGTGGCTCTCGCGCGCGCAGGCACGCTGGGCAGCGCGACGCCGGGCCGCGGCGACCGTCGGCGAGGAGCTCGTGCAGGAGCTCGCGCGCACCGCCGGTCACCGGGTCCAGGACGGCGACGTGCTGATCACCGTGCGTGACGGCCGCATGTACGTCGTGCTCCCGGACGACGTCCTGTTCGCGTCCGGGAGCGCAGAGGTCACCGAGCGCGGGCAGCGAACCTTGGCCACGCTCGCGGGGTCGCTCCGCACGCTCGACGCGCGCCTCGAGGTCGCCGGACACACCGACGAGGTGCCGATCGCGCGCGGTCGCTTCGCCTCGAACTGGGAGCTCTCGGCGGCGCGCGCGATCGCGGTCGTCCGAATCCTCGTGCGCGACGGCGTCGACCCGCGCGCGCTCTCGGCCACCGCGTTCGCCGAGTTCGACCCCGCCGCCCCGAACGACTCGGCGGCGGGCCGCGCCACGAACCGGCGCATCGAGATCCTGGTCATGCCGAACGTCGACGACATCGAGGTGGAGCCGTAGAAAAGGACCATTCCCATCGGCGCTCGCACCCGGCCTGGTCCGACGCGCAGCGCGGTCCCGGCACGCGACATGCTCGCTCCGACGCGATGAACCGACGCGACGACCACCGCGAGCCCATCATCCGCTTCGCCCACGTTTCGAAGGCGTTCGGTGACCACGTCGTCTATCGAGATCTCGACCTCGACGTGTACTCCGGCGAGACGCTCACGATCCTCGGTGCGTCGGGGTGCGGCAAGAGCGTCGCGCTGAAGCTCCTGATCAGGCTCATCGAGTGCGACTCGGGCTCGATCACGTTCCACGGCGAGGAGATCACCACCATGGGCGACGCGCGCGTGTCGAGGCTGCGCCAGCAGATCGGCATGCTCTTTCAGGGCGGGGCGCTGTTCGACTCGTTGTCGGTCGGGGAGAACGTCGCGTACGGGCTGCGTCAGCTCGTGCACGAGGAGCGCCTCGACGAAGCGCAGATTCGAGCGCGCGTCGGCTGGGCGCTCGATCTCGTCGGCCTGCCCGACATCGAGCCCATGCTGCCGGCAGAGCTCTCGGGAGGCATGAAGAAGCGCGTCGGGCTCGCGCGCGCCGTCGCCGTGCGGCCCGAGGTCCTCTTGTACGACGAGCCGACCACGGGGCTCGACCCCATCAACTCGCACCGCATCGCGAACGTGATCACCTCCCTCGCGGCCGCGCTCGCGGTGACGAGCATCGTCGTCACCCACGACCTCAAGAGCGCGTTCGCCATCTCGGACCGCCTCGCGCTCATTCACGGAGGCGAGATCCTGCTGACGGGCACGCCCGACGAGTTCAAGGCCTGCCGCGATCGTCGCGTCGTCGACTTCATCGAGGGCGCGGCGCCCGGCGGTGAAGACGTCGCCACGCTCCTGAGCGGATGACGATCGCGCGGCGCCGCCGACCGCGAGCGCTCGCGCCGCGGCTGAGCTGGGAGTCCCGGCGCAGGGCGCCGCCGTCGCCCCGGTGATCGTGCGCTACCCGCGTCGTCGACGCCGGCCGCACCGATTGCGCGGGAGGCGACGGCCGTGCGCCGCGCGGGTGCGCGGCGGGTGGGCTGCCCCATCCCGCGCGCGCCGACAAATTGGGCGGCGCCGCTCGCCCGCGCAAACGAGCGGTGGCGGCCTCCTTGCAAGCAGCCCGAGGCATGACCCTCCGCCTGGAACTCGTCTGCCGGGGCCTCGACGCTTCGAGCGCGCTCGAGGCCCTCGTCCTCTCCCGCGCGACCCAGCTGCGGAGCGCGTTCGCGCGCCGGCTCACCGGAGGCCGCGTCCTCGTCGACGCAGCCATCGAGGAGCAGATCACCGGCCCCGGAAGGTACCGGTGCAGCGTCGAGGTCGTGTCGAGCTCCGGCCGCCGCATCGTCGCCGGGAGCCCGCTCAGCGCCGTCGCGTACACCACCCCCGCTGATGCGGTCGACGATGCGTTCGATGATCTGGAGATCGCGCTCGACGTCGCGCCGACCTCGAGCGCGAGGCGCAGGACGACGACGCGGATGCCCGCCGTCCGACGCCCGTGAAGCTCGCCGTGACTCGGCCATGATCGCTCGCGGGCCGAGCCCGTCACGAGCTCCGCCGGGCACCGAAGTTGCTCGAGGGAGAGCATGAACCGCGCGCTCGTCGCTGCCCTCGCCTTGCTGCTGCCCTCTGCCCTTTGCGCGCCGGCGCGCGGGCAGTCGTCGACGAGCGGACCGCGGCGACGGCTCGACCCGTTCGTCGCTGGCAACGTGGCCGCGCCGCGGGGCGCGCTCGAGCTCACCACGGAGGCGGCGTTCACGCAGCCCCTGGGGGCGATGTCCGCGCGGTCCGCGATCAGCGACCACGTGGGTCCAGGCGTCGAGCTCGGGCTCGGCGTCGGATACCGCGCCGTGCCTGCCTGGTCGGTCTTCGTGGGCGCGCTCGCCCACGACTCGGACGCTGGGTCGGCCGGTGGTGGCAGCGCGAAAGGTGTCGCGACGCTCGTCGGGGCTACCTGGCACGCCTTGCCGTACGAGCTCGTGGACCCTGCCGTCACGATCGCGACCGGGTACCGCGCGCTCTGGTGCCACGACGCCGCGGGCCGCGCGCTCGCCGCGAGGCAGGGCCCCGAGCTCGCGCGCGTACAGATGGGGCTCGAGCTGCGGGTCTCCCGAGGCTTCGCGTTCACGCCCTTCGCCGCGCTCGACACCGAGCTCCTCGCGTGGGGCCCGGACGGCTCGGGGGCGAGCGGCAGCGCGAGCGGCGCGGTCAGCGTCTTCATCTCGGCCGGCCTCCTCGGCCGGCTCGACGTCGGCGGCGCGCGGGTTCACCGCCCGCGTTGACCGACGCACGTCGCTCGAGCTCCGTTCGATCGCTCGCGCACGAACGAAGGATCCGTAGGCGCTGCGCCGGATGTACCCAGTCGTGGCCTGAAGAGATCGGATGTCCGCCGTCGAGCCAGCTCTAACGGTCGAGCGTGCCAGTGAGGCGCAGCGCCGAGCCGCCGCTCACGGGCGCGAGCCCGATTTGGAGCCGCGGAGGCTCTTCCGGTCGCGACGCCGGCGCGGGCCACAGCGTGTACGTGAGCGTGGCGCCGAGCAGGAGGCCGCCAGCCACCAAGAGCACCCCGGCGTCGCGGTTCGTGGCGTCCTGGTTACCGTGCCCCGTCATGGTGGCCACGGCGAAGGCGGCCCCGGTGCCGAGGGTGCCGAGCGCGACGGCCGAGCCGGTCACCACGATCCACGTGCGCTTGCCAGGGAACAGCGTCGCTCCCGCGTCGCCGGCGACGACGACCGACCTCGGCTCGATCCGCGGCGCGCGCGCCGCCGTCATCGGGAGCTCGACGCCGAGGCTCGCGCCGCGCGCGCCGTGGAGGTTGAGCCGGGCGACGTCGAACCCGGACAGGACGGCGCGCACCTCGTGAGCTCCTTCGTCGACGAAGACATCGTGCGGGAGCGGGCTGTCACCGACGTAGCGGTCGTCGACGTACAGGGCCGCGCCGTCCTCGCTCGCGCGGACGCGGAGCGCGACGACGGACTTTCGCGCGATGGTGAGGTCGTAGACGACGTCGACCCAGGCGGGGTCCCTGTCGTCGATGTGCGCGAGCGCATAGCTCAGGTGCTCGGCGGCCTCGGTCGCCATCCCGAGCCGCAGCTCGACGTGTCCCAGCTCCGCGGCCGTGGCCGCGGTGTGCGCCCGGCTCCACCGCTCGACGAGCGCGCCATACTCGGGTGACTGCTGCGCCCTCGGCTCGTGCGCGGCGCGGACCGGAGGATCGGCGAGGCTCTGCGAGCTCACGACGAGGCAGGTGATGGCGACGTATGCTGAGTGAGCGAGCTTCATGGGGCACCTTCGTCGGGCGTGAGAGAACTCGAGACCGAGCGCTCAGCGAGCGCCGAGTCGCCGCAGGAGCGCGTCGCGCACGCGCTCGGGCAGGGAGCGTTCGGCCCACGCGTACATGAGCTCGTCCTCGCGCTCTGCGTGGCGCCAGACGCGCGCGACGAGCGCGTCCAACGTCGACTTGCGCGCGACGTGCAGCTCGAGCGCGACGCCGAGGTCACCGAGCTCGCGACGGATGACGGCGTGCTCGTCGCGCAGCGCGCGCGCCTCGTCGGGGTCGATCTCTGCGAACCTCGGCAGCACGTGCATCTCCTCGGCGTTCATGTGCTCGAGGAGGCCGCGCTCGAAGGCCGGCCACTCGGCGAGCGCGCCGTGGGAATCGTCCGCGTCGAAGCACTGCGCGACGCGCATCGCGGCCGCGTGCGTCTCGCGATGATCTTCCATCAGCGCCGCGCGCAGGCTCGTCGGCCGGGTCGCGCGAATTTCGGAGGTCACGAGGTGGGTCATGTCGAGCACGCCACAGCAACGGGGATGCCGTCGCGATCTCGCCGCGGCCGCCGGGCGTTCGTGCAGGCGCTGCGGCCGTCGCGCAGAGCTTGCGTCGCCGAGCCGCTGACTGCGCGGCCGCATGGGTTGGCGTGGTCGCTGCACACCCGACGCGCATGACCGTCGCGACGCCTCTGATCTCGCTCGCTCCGCCTCGTCCGCAGCCGGGCGTGACTCCCGCGGGTCGACGCCTGTGGCGCGTCGCGCGCTGGGCTGCGCCGACCGCGATCGCGCTGGGCGCCGCGACGACGTGGTACGCCGTGCGGCTGCGCGCGCACCCCGCGTCACCCGTTCACCTCGAGGCGGCCGTGGTCGATCGCGGCGCCATCGCGGCGCGCGTCACCGCGACGGGCGCGACGTCCGCGCTCGTCACCGTGCAGGTCGGCAGCCAGGTGTCGGGCCGCATCGCCACCCTCGGCGCGGACTTCAACACGCCGGTGCGTCGCGGTCAGGTCATCGCGACGATCGAGCCCGAGCTGTTCGCGGCGGCCGCGGCGCAGGCGCGGGCGAACCTCGCGGCGGCGCGCGCCGGCCTCGACACGGCGAAGGCGCAGGAGAGCCTCGCGGACCGGAACCTCGCGCGCGCCCGCGGGCTGTTCGGCGAGGGCCTCGTGTCACGCGCCGACCTCGACGCGGCCGTCGCCTCCGCCGACGTCGGGCGAGCGCAGGTCGCAGCGGCGCAGGCGACCGTTCGTCAAGCCGCCGCCGCGCGCGAGCAGGCCGAGCTGAACCTGCGCTACACGACCGTCGTCTCGCCGATCGACGGCACGGTGATCTCGCGCAACGTCGACGTGGGGCAGACGGTCGCCGCCGCGCTGCAGGCGCCGACGCTCTTCACGATCGCGCACGACCTCCGCGAGATGCAGGTCGACACGAACGTCGCCGAGGCCGACATCGGCAAGGTGCGCGAGGGCATGAGCGCGACGTTCACCGTCGACGCCTACCCGGGCAAGCTCTTCGAGGGTCGCGTGCGCCAGGTCCGTGACGCGGCGACGACGGTGCAGAACGTCGTCACCTACGACGCGGTCATCGACGTCGACAACACGGCGGGGCTCCTGAGGCCCGGCATGACCGCGAGCGCGTCGTTCGTGTACGCGGAGCGCGCCGACGCGCTGCGGATCCCCAACGCCGCCCTGCGCTTCAAGCCGGATCCCGCGACGGTGCAAGGGATGAGGGGTCGACCCGGCTCGACCGTGGCGCAGGCGGGAGGCGAGGGGCTCCACGCCGACGAGCGCGTGGTCTGGGTCGAGGCGGCAGGACGCGCCGAGCCGCGCGTCGTCGTCATCGGCATCTCCGACGGCCGGTCGACGGAGGTCGTCTCCGGTCCGCTCGCCGCGGCCGAGCGGGTCGTGACCGAGGCGAGCCTCGCGTCGCAGGCGCACCAATGAGCGCCCACCTCGTCGAGGCGCGGCACCTCACGAAGACCTACGCGCTCGGCGGCGAGACGCTGCACGCGCTCGACGACGTGAGCCTCGAGGTCGACGCGGGCGAGTTCGTCGCCGTCATGGGCGCCTCCGGGTCGGGCAAGTCGACGCTGATGAACATCCTCGGCTGCCTCGACCGACCGACGAGCGGCACGTACACGCTCCTCGGCCGCGAGGTGTCGCGGCTCGACCGCAGCGAGCTCGCCGTCGTACGCAACCAGACGCTCGGCTTCGTGTTCCAGAGCTTCAACCTGCTGCCCCGCACGACGGCGGCCGAGAACGTCGAGCTCCCGCTCGTGTACCGCGGCGTCGGGCGCGCCGAGCGGAGGCGTCGATCGCTCGCCGCCCTCGAGCGCGTCGGCCTCGCGGAGCGCGTCGATCACAGGCCGTCGCAGCTCTCCGGCGGGCAGCAGCAGCGCGTCGCGATCGCGCGCGCGATCGTCAACGAGCCGAGGATCATGTTCGCCGACGAGCCCACCGGCAACCTCGACACGAAGACGAGCGTCGCCGTGATGGCGCTGTTCCAGGAGCTCTGGGCCGCCGGCCTCACGATCATCTTCGTGACCCACGAGCCCGACGTCGCGCGCTACGCGTCGCGCGTCGTCGTGATGCGCGACGGCCACATCGTGTCCGATGACCGACAGGCGGCGCGCTCCGCCACCGAAGACCGAAAGGCGGCCTGACGTGCACCTGCTCCAGACCTTCCCGCTCGCGCTGCGCGCGCTCCTGCGCAACAAACTGCGCGCGTTCCTCACGACGCTCGGCGTGATCATCGGCGTCGCGTCCGTCATCTCGATGGTCGCCGTCGGCGAGGGCGCGCGGACCCGCGTCGAGAAGGTCTTCAGCTCGATGGGCACGAACATGCTCATCGTCCTCTCGGGCTCGACGAGCTCCGGCGGCGTGATGGGTGGCTTCGGCAGCATGCCCACGCTCACGTGGGAGGATCTCCGCGCCATCCGCACGGAGGCGCCCGCCGTCGCCGCGGCCGCCGCGGCGCAGAGCACGCGCGCGACCCTCATCTCCGACGACGCGAACTGGACCACCGCGATCACCGGCACCACGCCGGAGATGTTCGGGATCCGCGCGTGGTCGTTCGCGCGCGGCGCCGCGTTCACCGACGCCGACGTCGAGTCCGGCGCCAAGATCGTCGTCGTCGGCGTCACCGTAGCCGAGCACCTGTTCGGCGCCGGCGTCGACCCCATCGGTCGGACGATCCGCATGCGCGGCGTGCCCTTCCAGATCGTGGGCCTGCTCGCGCGCAAGGGCCAGTCGCCGATGGGCACGGACTACGACGACATCGTGATGCTCCCGATCTCGACCTTCCAGGCGAAGATCCAGGGCGGCCTCCAGAAGTACATCGCGGGGATCATCATCGTCAGCGCCACGAGCGCCGGCGACACGCAGCGCGCGCAGCGCGAGATCACCTCGATCCTGCGCGACCGGCACAGGCTCGCGAGCGCGAACGAGGACGACTTTTCGATCCGCAACCTCACCGAGATCGCCGCGGCGCAGCAGCAGGGCACGAACGCGCTCACCGGGCTCCTCGCCGCGATCGCGATCGTCTCGCTCGTCGTCGGCGGGATCGGGATCATGAACATCATGCTCGTCAGCGTCACGGAGCGCACGCGCGAGATCGGCGTGCGCATGGCCGTCGGCGCGAAGCCCTGGAACATCCTCGCGCAGTTCCTCGTCGAGTCGACGGCGCTCTCGATGATGGGCGGCCTCGTCGGCGTCGTCGCAGGCAGCCTCGCCGCGCGCGCGGTCGCGTCGCGCCTCGGCTTCCCGTTCGCCACGCGCCTCGACACCGTGGCGCTCGCGTTCGGCTTCAGCGCGGCCGTCGGCATCGGCTTCGGCCTGTACCCCGCGCGCAAGGCGTCGCGCCTCGATCCGATCGAAGCGCTCCGCTACGAGTGACGGCGGTGGCCAGCGCGGCCGGCCTCCGACGCCGAGAGGCGCCGTGTGGACGGCACCAACCTACCGAGGCGCCGGCTGGGCGACGGCGCTCAGTCGTCTTCGAACAGCTCGCCGAACAGCTCGCGGACCTTCTCTTTGGCCCCGGCGAGCGCGCGCACGCCCTTCGGCGTCGCGCGGTAGACGCGGCGGCGGCGCTTGCCGGCGAGCTCCTCCGAAGACTTGAGGTACCCCTTGCGTTCGAGGCCGTGCAACAGCGGGTACAGCGTGCCTGCGCTCAGCTTGTATCCGTGCCGGGCGAGCTCTTCCATGATCGCGAGGCCGAAGATGGGCTGCTCGGCGGCGTGATGCAGGATGTGGAGCCGGATGAGCCCGGAGTAGAGGTCCTTGTCGTTCATGAGCCGCTCGCGGCGAGTCTACGCGTCGACGCGCGACGACGTGGGGACCACGAACCGGCTAAGGACCGAACGTGAGCTGATAGGCGAAATACCCTTGGAACAAGCAATCACCGGCGATGCTCCTGCCCGCCGACAAGAGGAGGTGGTGGTCTTCGGTGATGTCGAAGGTGGTGCCGACGTTGAAGCGCGTGTCGCCGTCGGCGCCGTGCTCCTCGGGCGTCGTGTGATAGATCTCGGCGCCGACCGTCCAGCGGTCGAAGAAGCGCCGCTGCACGAGCCAGCCGAAGAACCACCAGTGCCGGTCGGCGTTGCCCGCGTCGAGCCACACGCCCCAGCCCCCGTACGTCGTCCATTCTCCGAAGCTCTTCTGGAGCCAGAACGGGACGAACACCTGCGCTGTGCCGTTTCCGAGGCCCCGCGCCTGCGCGCCGGTGGGCACCTCGACGAGCGGGAAGGTGCCGATCATCGGCGTCCATTTGCCCTCGTCGAGGAACCTGAACTTCGCGCCGAGCTCGGTGTCGCCATAGCCGAACGCGCCGCCGCCGTGCGCGGGCGCGCTGTAGGTGAGCGGCGCGATCAGGTGGAGCTGGAGCCCGGGGAGCGCGCCGTAGTTGACCTCGATGTGCGGCGCCGTGGAGGTCCAACCGTCGCGCTCGTGGACCGGCAGCGTCGCGAGGTACACCTCCCAGTGGCGGTGCTCGACGGGCTCGGGGTCGTCGGTGACGTAAGGCGGGCCCGCGCGCACCGCAGAGGCGCTCAGGATCCCCGCCAGCGCGAGGGCTCCCGCGAGCGCCCCTCGAGGAGCTCGCGGCTGGGT
>DASYCF010000340.1:0-2816 GCA_036500365.1 Byssovorax sp. | reverse complement strand
CCCTCGCCGAGCACGAGCGGCAGCGACACGACCTCGGGCAGCTCGTAGCGGTGCAGGGTCTTGATCGCCTGCGTCACCGCGGGGACGAGCTCGGCGCGCGTCTTGATGAAGAGCGTCGACTCGCCCGCGTCCTCGACCTTGCCCTTCCAGCGGTAGACGCTGAGCACGCCGGGGACGATGTTCACGCAGGCGGCGAGGCGGCGCTCGACGAGCGCCTTCGCGAGCCCGTGCGCCGCGTCTGGCGGGCAGTTGCACACGAGCATGCGGAGCGGGATCTCGCTCGGCCCGTCCATCACGTCACCAGGGCGCGGCCTTGTACGCCGACCGCACGAGCTCGAGCGCGCGCCTGCCGGTGTACTCCTCGACGTCGCCGGGCGTGATGTGGCGATCCTTCGCGAAGTCGAACTCTCGCGGCTTGCCGTCGGCGAAGGTGACCTTGACGATGGCGGTGTCGCGGCCGAGGTCGAGCGCGAGGGACGCGGCGCCGAGGCTCAGCTTCACGTGGTCGGCGTCGCTCCCGAGCTCGGCCGCCTGGCCCTTCTCGCGGAGCTTCTCGTGCGTGTATTTCAAGCCCTCCCGCGCGAGATCGAGGGCCTGCGTCGCCGTGGCGAGCGCCTCTTCGACCCGCTTCTTCACGCGCGCCTGCTCCTCAGCCTCGCGCTCCGATTTGGACTTCACCGCTTCGACGAGCTCGTCGCGCCAAGTTGCCATCGCGCCGGGATTATCCCCGGCGGCCCCGCCAAGTAAAGGGCCGGCTCTCCCGGGTCCCGTTTCTTCAGGTCAGGCGCGGCCCGGCTCGCGCAGGAGCGGGAGCGCTCGCGCCGTTTGTCGCCCGGCTCCCGCCCGCGGCGGTCGCTGCACCATCGCCCTGCCCCCTCGCGCGACGAGCCAGCGGCGAAGTTCGGGGGCGCTGCGCTGGACCCACCGAGTCGACGCGATCTGTGCCCGCGCCTGCCGTCAGCGCTCGCTGTCGAGCATGCGCATCTGGTGCTCGTCGTAGCGCGTGCCCGCGATCGCGGAGGCGGGGACGGCGGCCTCGAGCTCGGCGACCTCGGCCGGCGTGAGCGCGACGTCGAGCGCGGCGAGCGCGGCCTTGAGCTGAGGCAGCGTGCGCGAGCCGATCGTCGGCACGATGTGCTCGCCCTTCGCGAGGGCCCACGCGATCGCGAGCGTCGCGGGCTTGACGCCGCGCGCGTCGGCCGCGCGCTCCAGCGCGTCGACGAGGGTCTGGTTCTTCACGGCGTTGGCGCCCGAGAACCGCGGCAGGCGCGCGCGGAAGTCGCCCGCGCCGCCGACCTTCGACCCGCCGAGGAGCCCACGAGAGAGGATCCCGTACGCGGTCGCGCCGACGCCGAGCTCCGCGAGCAAGGGCAGGATCTTCTCCTCGGGCTTGCGCGACACGAGCGCGTACTCGATCTGGAGGTCCGAGATCGGGTGCACCGCGTGCGCGCGGCGGATCGTCTCGGGGCCGACCTCCGACAGGCCGACGGCGCGCACGTAGCCCGCCTTGATCAGATCGGCGACGGCGCCGACGGTCTCCTCGATCGGCACGCTCGGGTCGAGGCGCGCGGGCCGGTAGATGTCGATGTGATCGACGCCGAGGCGCTGCAGGCTGTACGCGCAGAAGTTCTTCACCGCGGCGGGGCGCGAGTCGAAGCCGATGAAGCTCCCGTCCGGGCCGCGCATCGCGCCGAACTTCACGCTCAGGATCACCTTGTCGCGCTTGCCGCGGATCGCGCGGCCGAGGAGCAGCTCGTTGTGGCCCATGCCGTAGAAATCGCCGGTGTCGAAGAGGTTCACGCCAGCGTCGAGGGCGGCGTCGATGGTCGCGACGCTCTCGTCCTCGTCAGAGGCGCCGTAGGCGCCCGACATGCCCATGCAGCCGAGGGCGATGGGAAACACGGTGAAGCCGGCGCCGATCTTGCGCGGCGCGCGGTGGTTCGTGGAGCTCATCAGCCGACGCTACACCGCTAGGCGCGCGCGGTCTCCGGCTGCCACAGCGTCCACACGACCGTGCCCGGGATCGCCCAGAGCGCAAGCGCGACGAGCGCGACCGTGTAGTGCCCGGTCGCCTGCGCGAGGAAGCCGATGAGCGGGTTCACGACGATCTGCGCGACCGACTGCGCCGACGCGCCGAGGCCGCCGACCGTCGCCACCGCCCCCTTCGGCGCGCGCGCCGTCGCGTCGACGAGGCCGAGCACGTACATCCCCGCGCCGCCCGCCATCGCGACGGACGCGAGCGCGATGGCCTGCGCGGGGGCGTGCGTCAGGGGCATGAGCGCGCCGACGCAGAGCATCGCGGCGGCCGTGCAGAGCAGGTACGGCGGCACCGTCCCGCGGCCCGTGCGCCGCGCCGCGCGGCTCGCGAGCGCCCCGAAGCCGATCGCGCCGACGTCGAAGAGCAGCGGCGGCGGCATGAGCAGGAAGCCGATGTCCTTCTGCGCGAGCCCGAGGTCGTTCACGAGGTACATCGCGCTCCAGCTGATGAGCAGCGTGAGGAACGGCGCCGACGCGACCACGACCAGCCAGAGCCGCAGCACCGCCGGCGTGCGCACGAGGGCGAGGAACGACACCTTCGCCGCGGGCGGGTCGACCTCGCCCGGCTCGCGGAACGCCGCGGCGCCGCGCGGCGCAGCGGGCGCGTCGGCGTCGGTCGCGCTCGGCGCGTCGATGCGCGCGCGTCCGGGGTTTTGCCACGCGACGACGAGCCACATCGGCAGCCACGCGAGGCCGACGATCGCCGTGCCGATGAACGCCGCGCGGAAGTCGTAGCGGCTCACGAGCCACGTCGCGATCGGCGGCACGATCATCGCGCC
>DASYCF010000339.1:0-2935 GCA_036500365.1 Byssovorax sp. | reverse complement strand
GTCCTCGCGTGCGCCATCTCGCTCACGAACTTCGTGAGGCGCCCGGAGCTGACCGGCAAGGAGACGCCGGTCGAGGCGCACTACGAGACGGTCGCGCAAGACAAGCCCAAGTCGCTGCCCGCGCGCGTGGTCGGCCTCGGGATGACGTTCTTGCAGTTCCTCGGCCACTACCCGAGCCACATCTGGCTCTTCGCGGCGCTCGCGCGCCTCGACGTCTTCTTTTGGGTCTACGTCGCGATCAACCTCCTTTACCTCGGCCGGGGCTGGCTCGGCCTCCTGCTCCGCTTCGGTCGATCGTGACGCCGGGGTCGCGTCGGTGGAGCGCGGCGCCTTGTCCGCGTGGCCTGCGGGGCGCACCCTCGATCGGAACATGAACGAACCCGCGAAGGACGAGGGCGCCGCCCCCCGGATGCCGGTGGCCTACATCCCGCACGGCGGCGGGCCGTGGCCCTTCGTCGATGTCGGCTTCGGCGACAAGGCCGAGCTCGATCGGCTCGCAGGCTACCTGCGCGCGCTCGGTCAAGGCCTGCCGCGCCCGCCGACGGCCGTGCTCTGTGTATCGGCGCACTGGGAGGAGGCCGTGCCGACGGTCATGACGTCGGCGAGCCCGCCGCTCCTCTTCGACTACTACGGCTTCCCGAAGGCGTCGTACGAGCTCACGTGGCCCGCGCCGGGGCACGTCGGCGTCGCGGCGCGCACGCGCGAGCTCCTCGAGGCGGCCGGCTTCGCGACCGGCGAGGACGGGGCGCGCGGCTTCGACCACGGCACGTTCGTCCCGCTCAAGCTCACGTACCCGGCGGCCGACGTGCCCACCGTGCAGCTCTCGCTCAAGCGCGGGCTCGACCCGTCCGAGCACCTCGCGATCGGGCGGGCGCTCGCCCCGCTCCGCGACGAGGGCGTGTTCATCGTCGGCAGCGGCATGAGCTTCCACAACCTGCGCGCGTTCGGGCCGTCGGGCGTCGCCGCGTCGCGCGCCTTCGACCGCTGGCTCGTCGAGACGATGGCGCTCCCGGCGAGCGAGCGCGACGCGCGCCTCGCGAGCTGGACGTCCGCCCCGGCGGCGCGACAGGTGCACCCGCGCGAGGAGCACCTGCTCCCGCTGATGGTCGTCGCGGGCGCCGCAGCCGCCGAGCCGGCCCGCCGAACGTACGAGGGCACGCTCGTCGGCCTGTCGATCTCGGGCTTCCACTTCGGCGCCTGACGACAGCGAACGACTCCTTTGTTACTCCTCTCCTCCATCGAGGAGAGCACCCACATGGCGAAGGCGAAGACGAAGGTCGACGGCGCGGGGACGAAGGACAAGCCCTGGAAGCTCCAGACGCCGCCGGGCACCTCCGAGTTCGAGGCCTACCGCGACGAGGCCGGCTCGCCGCCCGCGCTCGTGGTCCAGGTCGGCAAGACGCAGCTCAAATACGCGCTCCGCTGCATCGACGACGCCGTGGCGATGCTGAAGAAGCACGGCGACTGGATGCCGCTCGGCGGCGCCGACGAGCAGAAGCCCGCGGCCGACGGCACGTTCGAGGCGTGGGGGCGCGACGAGAAGAACCCCGTCGGCGGCTTCTACGGCCTGAAGAAGGGCCTGCGCGGCCGCTTCGGCGTGTACGTGCCGCCCGTGCTCGAGGCGCTCGGCCTCGTCGAGCTCGAGCACGCGGCGAAGAACAACCGCGTGCGCGCCACGAAGTAACGCGCCGCTCGAGACAGCGGCGCCGCGCCCCGCCAGAATGCGCCGTGCCCGAGCTCGAGTCGTCCCTGCGCGCGTACCGTCGCATGTACCTCGCGCTCGGCCTCGGCCCGTGGGCGATCACCGGGTGCGCGTACGTCGCGCTCGCGCGCATCGCCTACGACCGACCGCCGCACTTCGCGCTGCTCGCTGCGATGGAGATCGCGCAGCACGCGACGCTGCTCTTTGGACCGCGGCTCGCTTTTGCGCGCGCGCAGCGGGCCGCGGAGGGTCGCGCGCGCGAGGGCAAGGCGTGGCTGCTCTCGGCGCCCCGGCGGGGGGCTTCGATCGCGGTGACGTCCGCGGTCGTGGCCGCGATCGGCCTCGGCGTCGGGATGAACGTCCCGTTCGTCGGCGGGATCATCTTCCTCGGCGCGTGCTTCTTGCGGGTCGTGCTGAACGTCGCGTTCTTCGTCGGCATCGCGTCGGAGGCGTCGAACGTCGGCTGGCTCGTCGCGCGAGGCGCCGGCTACCGCGGCGGCGTGGACGGGCAGACGCGGCGCTTCGTCACGCTCGACGCCGCCGAGGAGGCGCGGGTCCTCCAGCGGCGCGGCGCCGAGATCGACCTCGCCCTGCACGCGCTCGACGACCAGGGTGAGCCGCGCGTCGTGACGTGCGTCCTGCGCAGCGAGGCTGCGGCGCCGTGACGCGGCGCGGCCGCGTCGTGACCGCAGAAAACTGGACACCCGCGTCGCTTTCGGAGATGTCCCGGGCCCTCGTGCTCGAGCTCCGTCGCGCCGCCGTGTGGACCGCGCTCGGCCTCGCCTTCGCGAGCATCGGCTGCTCACGCGGGGAGGCCGCGTCTGCGCCGCCGCTCTCGTCGAGCGCCGCGGCGGCCGACGACGCGAGCGCCTCCGGGGCGAGCGCCTCACCCAGCGGCAGCGCAGACGCCGACGAGCCGCCGGCGCCCGCGTCGAGCGGTCCTTCGGAGGTCGACCTCGCCGGCAACTACCACGCGCCGCCCGCGATCGCCGCCGGGGCGCCGAAGCTCGCGAGCATCGGGATGCTCACCGACATCCGCGCGCACCCGAGCCCGACCGCGACCAAGGTCGGCTACCTGCGCGCCGGCGCCGTCGTCGAGATCGAGCCCGAGGAGAAGGGCAAGGCCGGCTGCCCCGGCGGCTGGCGCAAGGTGAAGCCGTACGGCTACGCGTGCGTCGGCGGCGAGAACGGCAACCCCGCGACGGCGACGCTCGACCTCGAGAACCCCATCGC
>DASYCF010000338.1:0-8587 GCA_036500365.1 Byssovorax sp. | reverse complement strand
CGGCCGCGCCGCGCTCGCGTTCGCGCTCGTCGTCGGCCTCGCCGGCGCCTGCTTCGACAGCGGGCTCCGCTGGGACTCGGCGCAGGCGGGCCTCACCGCGCCTTGCACCGTCGGCCAGATCGTGTGCGTCGGCGACGAGCTCGAGGAGTGCGTGGGCGACGGCGGGAGCTCGTCGTACTCGAAGACCGAGGACTGCTCGGCGACGGGACGCGTGTGCAGCGAGTCGCTCGGCGCGTGCTCGATGTGCGCGCCGAACACGCTCTCGTGCGACGGCATGAACGCCGAGCAGTGCAAGCCCGACGGCAGCGGCACGACGTTCGTCGCGGCGTGCGATCCGACGGTCGGCCAGGCGTGCCGCGACGGGCAGTGCATCGAGCTCTGCGACCAGGCCGAGCAGCAGAAGAGCAACATCGGCTGCGAGTACTGGGCGGTCGATCTCGACAACGCGCGCATCAGCGCCGTGCAGAACGCGGCGGCGCAGCAGTTCGCCGTCGTCGTGTCGAACGCGCAGCCCGACGTCGCGACCACCGTGCACGTGTATCAAGACGACGGCGCGCCCGGCGATCCGCCGAGCCCGATCGAGATCGCGACCTCGGTCATCGCGCCGCTCAACCTCGAGGTGTTCACGCTCGGCCCGCGCGAGGTCGACGGGAGCCCCGACGGCGAGTTCAACACCGGCACGCACACGGCGCTCACGCGGCACGCGTACCGGGTCGTGACGGACTTTCCCGTCGTCGCGTACCAGTTCAACCCGCTCGACAACGTCGACGTGTTCTCGAACGACGCGTCGCTCTTGAAGCCGCGCGAGGCGCTGTCGTTCGACGACGGATCGGGCGGCCCGCCCACGATGGTGCCGGCGTACGTCGCGCTCGGGTGGCCGCAGACGATCGCGATCACCGACGATCCGAACACGAACTTCGATCCCGACGCGCCGATCAACCTGCGCGCGTTCTTGACCATCGTCGGGACCACGGCGGGGACGACCGTGCGCGTGCACCCGACGACGTCCGTGCGTGAGGGCGGACCGGTGGGCGCGACCGCGCCGGGCGGCGTCCTCGAGGTGAAGCTCGACGCGTTCGACGTGCTGAACCTCGAGACGCCCGACTTCGACTCGTTCAATGCGGATTTCACGGGCACGCTCATCGAGGCGGATCAGCCGATCGCCGTGTTCACGGGGAGCGAGGCGTCGGACGCGCCGCACTACGAGACGCTCTCCGATCGACAGTGCTGCGCGGATCACCTCGAGGATCAGCTCGACCCGCTGCGCACGCTCGGGAAGTCGTTCGCGATCGCGCACACGCCGAGCCGCACGACGGCGGTCGCGCTCGCGGGCGGTGGCATCGGCGTCGCGCCCGAGCCCGACTTCGTGCGCTTCGTCGCAGGCTTCCCGGGGACGACCACGATCAAGACGTCGCTGCCTGCGCCCGACGACGTCATCACGCTCACGAAGCGCGGAGATTTCCACGAGGTCACCGTGTTCACCGACTTCGTCGCGACGAGCTCGCAGCCGGTGTCCGTCGGCCAGGTGATGGCGAGCCAAGAGGCCGCGGCCGTGCCGACCGAGCTTCCCGGCGGCGATCCGAGCCTCACCGTCTACCCGCCCGTCGAGCAGTTCCGGCCCGACTACGTGTTCCTCACGCCCGACAAGTACTCGTTCGACTTCCTGTCGATCATCGCCCCGCCTACGGCGACGGTCGAGCTCGACGGTCGCACGCTCGACGGGACGGTGTGCCTCGTGACGCCGACCGACGGGCTCACCGAGGATCAGCGCGGCTCGATCACGCCGCCGTTCGTCACGTACACGTGCCAGCTGAGCTTCCCCGTCATCGACCCGCAGCAGGCCGCGCCGAACAACATCTCGCCCGGCGTGCAGAACGACGGCGTGCACGCGCTCGTCGCGAACGCGCCCGTCGGCCTCATCGTGATGGGCTGGGACAACTTCGTCAGCTACGCCTACGCGGGCGGCACGCAGCTCGCCGACATCACCGGCCCGATCCACTGAGGCGTCGGATCGTCTCGCCGAGGATCGGCGCGAGACATCGGAGAGCTCCACGACGCCGAGGCGTCGCGGTGTTCAGACGTGCGCGAGCGCCTCGAACACGGGGACGCCGACGACGAACCACCACACGATCGCGAGGATCACGTACGCGACGAGCTGCACCGCCGCGAGCAACGCGAAGCCCTTGCGCTTGTAGGGCGGATCGGGGACGCGCATGAACCGCGTGATCACGAGCGGCGCGCCGTCGGCCTTGGCGTCGGCCGGCTCGACGCGGGCGAGCACGCGCTCGGTGCGGCCCGCGAGGGCGAGCGCGCCGCCGGCCGCGCGGTGATCGATCTTGAGCGCGACCTCGGCGTTCGTGGCGCGCTCGCGGACCTCGGGCGCGCCCGACGCGTCCTTCGTGATCGTGACGTCGACCCACCCGACGCGCGCCGCCTGCGCCGCGGCGAGCGTGACCGTCTGCGGCACGACGCGCGGCTTGCCGACGCTGGGCACGAGCGGCAGGATGAGCCCGAAGACGTTGCGGCCCGCGACGCCGGCCATGCCCGCGCCGTAGCCGAGCGTCGCGACGCCCATGCCGCCCGCGGCGAAGAGGCCGAAGCCGACCTGCCCCACGACGACGAAGCCGCGCGCCAGCTGGCCGACCGCGATGACGCCGGTCGCCATCTGCCCGAAGGCGATGAAGCCGGTCGCGAGCTGGCCCACGGCGATGAAGCCGTGCGCCTCTTGACCGACGTCGAGGAGCCGCATCGCGGGCGAGCGTAGCAAAGGAACCTTGCGTTAGGATGGCGCCGTGAGCGCCCGGGCGATCGAGCCGAACGTGTGCGTCCGATGCGGCGTCGTCGCGCCGTCGACGCGCGGCGCCTGCTCGGTGTGCGAGTCGCGCTTCGCCGACGTGAAGCGCGCGGCGCCGCCTGCGCCCGACGGGTGCATGTGGGCCGCGGTCACGTCGGCGTTCACGTGCAGGTCGTGCGCGTTCCTCGCCCCGCTCGACGGGCTCGCGCTCGACGGGTCGGTCGAGTGCGCGCAGTGCGGCCTCCGCCAGGCGTTCGATCCCGAGAGCTGGCGCGCGCCGCTCGCGTTCGCGCACGACGTCGCCGATCTCGCCGGCCCGAGCCCGGAGGGCCGCGTCGCGAAGCCGCGCGTCTGGATCGGCTCGGACAACCCGCACGGCGAGGTCGGCGTCACGACCACGCTGAAGTCGTGCGCGAGCTCGGGCGGCGGAGGCGACGACGTGCGCGCGCTCTTCGGCGGCGCGAGCGCGCAGCGGGCGATGTCCCTCGACGCCGCGCCCGGCTGCCCCGTGTGCACGCGGTGCGCGGTCCCCCTCGAGATCGGCTTCGACGGCGGCGCGACGCTGACGCGCTGTCCGCGCTGCGGCGAGGCGGCGCGCCACGTCCTCGGCGAGCGCGCCGCGGCGCTCTGCCCCACGCTCGCGGGCGTCGTCTCGGTCGACGACAGCGACCGCCCGCGCGCTCGCGTCGCCGCCTCCGCGGGCGGCGTGATCGCGCTCGCCTGCCCCGCCTGCGGCGCCCCGCTCCACGCGACCGACGGTCGCAGGGCGACGTGCACCTTTTGCAAGGCGATCGCCCTCCTCCCACGGTACGGGGCGGCGCCTGCAGCGTCGGGAGCGCAGGTGAAGGCGCAGCTCTGGTGGGTCCTCTTCAAGGGCCCGTCGGCGGCGCGGCGAGCGCTCGAGACCCCAGTGATCGCGCAGATCCCGGCCGACGGGCTCGGCCTCGGTATCGTCCCGTTCGGCGCGAAGAGCCTGTTCAAGAGCCCCGGCTCCCAGGGCGGCTCCGGGGGCGTCGACGTCGCGCCCGAGACGCCCCAGCCCGGGCTGCTCCAGATCGCCGTCACGATCGTCTGCGCCCTCGTCGCGCTCGCGATCACGTACCCGATCGTGGCGCTCTCGTCGGGATCGTCGGAGCGACCCACGCGCTCGCACCACCGTCACTGACGGGCGAATCCAGAAACGATCTTTCCGCGGGCGGCGCGCTCGAATAAGCCGCACGCGCGATGGATCTCTCCTTCACCACCGAAGAGCTCGCGTTCCGTGACGAGGTGCGCGCGTGGATCGCGTCGGCCATGCCGCCGCACCTCCGCGCGAAGGCCGACGTCGACGCCCACTTCGAGCACGACGAGGTGATGGAGTGGCACAAGATCCTCTACGCGAAGGGCTGGGTCGCGCCGCACTGGCCGGCCGAGCACGGCGGCCCCGGGCTCGACGTCACGCGCCGCTTCATCTTGACCGAGGAGCTCGAGCTCTCGGGCGCGCCGACGCTCTCGCCGTTCGGCCTCGTCATGGTCGGTCCGCTGCTCGTGCAGTTCGGCACAGACGCACAGAAGAAGCGCTTCTTGCCGAAGATCCTGAGCGGCGAAGAGGTCTGGTGCCAGGGCTACAGCGAGCCGAACGCGGGCTCGGATCTCGCGTCGCTCAAGCTCCGCGCCGAGGACGACGGCCAAGGCAACTTCATCCTCAACGGCCAGAAGACGTGGACGACGTACGCGCAGGTCGCCGACTGGATCTTCCTCCTCACGCGCACCGACGCGACGGCGAAGAAGCAGCAGGGCATCAGCTTCGTGCTCGCGCCGATGAAGGCGCCCGGCCTCACCGTCGCGCCGATGCTGACGACGGGCGGCACGCCGGCGTTCTGCGAGACGTTCTTCGAGAACGTGAAGGTGCCGAAGGAGAACCTCGTCGGCGAGCTGAACGGCGGCTGGACCATCGCCAAATCGCTCCTCGGCCACGAGCGCACGCTGATCGCCGCCGTCGGGCAGAGCCGCCGCGCCATCCGCCGCGTGAAGCGCATCGCCGAAGGGACGATCGCGAACGGCCGGCCGCTGCTCGAGGACCCGGTGTGGCGCACCAAGATCGCGCGGCTCGAGGTGAAGCTCCGCTCGCTCCAGATGGCGAACTACCGCGCGCTCGCCGGCGCCAAGCTCGGCCACGCCCCCGGCCCCGAGTCGTCGATCCTCAAGATCCGCGGCAGCGAGGTGCTGCAGCAGAGCTTCGAGCTCGCGATGGAGGTCATGGGCCACGACGCGCTCTCGTGGTTCAACGAGCCCGGCGTCGTGCCGCCCATCGAGCAGTGGGTCGCGTCGAGCTTCAACTACACCCGCGCGACGACGATCTACGGCGGCTCGAACGAGATCCAGAAGAACATCATCGCGAAGATGATCCTCGGCCTGCCCTCGGCCTGACGCGAGAACGACGACATGGACTTCGACCTTTCGCCCGACCAAAAGATGATCGCCGAGTCGGCGGCGGCGTTCGCGAAGAAGGAGTCGCCCGTCGCGCGCATGCGCAAGCTGCGGGGCGACGCGCTCGGCTGGCAGAGGAGCGTGTGGAAGCAGATGGGCGAGCTCGGCTGGCTCGGCATCCTGCTGCCCGAGCGCGTCGGCGGCCTCGGCGGCTCGTTCGTCGAGCACGCGCTCGTCGTCGAGGAGCTCGGCAAGACGCTCGTCCCCGAGCCGCTGCTCGCGAACCTCCTCGCGTCGACGCCGATCGTCGACCTGGGCAGCGACGCGCAGCAAGACGAGCTCCTCGCGCCGCTCGCCGCCGGCGACGCCTCGCTCGCGCTCGCGTACGCCGAGCGCGCCTCCCGCTACGACGTCACCTGCGTCGCGACCCGCGCCCCGAAGCGCGGCGGCGGCTACGCGATCACCGGCGAGAAGATCTGGGTGCTCGACGGCCACGCCGCCGACAAGCTCGTCGTGTCCGCGCGCACCTCCGGTGGCGACGCCAGCCGCGACGGCGTGTCGCTGTTCGTCGTCGACCCGAAGGCGAGGGGCGTCTCGATCGAGAGCGTGAAGACGATGGACGGCCGCCGCGCGGCGATCCTTCGCCTCGACGCCGTCGAGGTGAGCGCGGCCGCCCTCCTCGGCGAGGAGGGCCAGGGCGCCGCGGCGCTCGAGCACGCGATCGATCGCGGCGCCGCCGCCGCGTGCGCGGAGGGCCTCGGGATCCTCAAGGCGTCGCTCGAGATGACGCGCGACTACCTCTGCACGCGCACGCAGTTCGGCGTGAAGATCGGCAGCTTCCAGGCGCTCCAGCACCGGTGCGTCGACATGTTCGTCGAGGTCGAGCTCGCGAAGTCCACGTCGATCCTCGCGATGCTCTCCGTCGACCTGCCGGACGCGGCCGCGCGCGCGACCGCGATCAGCGTCGCGAAGGCGCAGCTCTCGACGAGCGGGCGCTACGTGACGCAGCAGGCGATCCAGCTGCACGGCGGCATCGGCGTGACGGACGAGCACGACATCGGCCTCTATTTCAAGCGCCTGGCCGTGCTCGACGCGCTCTTCGGCGACGAGGCGCACCACCTCGCCCGCTTCGCGTCGCTGCCCGCGTTCGCGGCGAGCGCGTAGGCTCGGCGCGTGCGCACCGACTCGTTCTGGTTCGAGGCCGACGACGACAAACGCCTCTTCGTCCACCGCTTCCTGCCCGACGAGGGCACGGCCCTCCGCGCCGTGATGCACGTCGCCCACGGCATGGCCGAGCACGGCGCCCGCTACGCGCGCCTCGCCGAGGCGCTGACGAAGCTCGGCTTCGCCGTCTACGCCGACGATCACCGCGGGCACGGCAAGACCGCGGCGACCGACGCCGAGCTCGGCCACCTCGGCGACGAGGGGGGCTTCGCGCGCGTGCTGCGCGACCTCACCGCGCTCCTCGCGCGGCATCGGAGCGAGCACCCCGATCTGCCGCTCGTCTTCATGGGGCACAGCATGGGCTCGTACTTCGTCCAGGCGTACCTGCTCGACGGCGGTGAGGGGCTCGCCGCGGCGGTGCTCTCGGGCACGAGCGGCAAGCCGTCGCTCCTCGCGAGCGCAGGCCGCCTCGTCGCCCGCGCAGAGCGAGCGCGCCTCGGCCCGCGCGGCAAGAGCAAGCTCCTCGGGGATCTCTCGTTCGGCGCGTTCAACAAGGCGTTCGCGCCGACGCGCACCGACTTCGACTGGCTGTCACGCGACCCCGCCGAGGTCGACGCGTACGTGGCCGACCCGCGGTGCGGCTTCGACGTCACGACGTCGACGTGGGTCGAGGTGCTCGACGCGCTCGCGCACAACGCCGACCCGAAGCGCCGCGCGGGCCTCCGCAAGGACCTGCCCATCTACGTCTTCTCGGGCTCCGAGGACCCGGTCGGCGAGCGCACCCACGCCGTCGATCGGCTCCTGGCCGCGTACAAGGGCGCAGGCCTCACGCGCGTGGCGCACCGCTACTACGCGGGCGCCCGGCACGAGACGCTGAACGAGACGAACCGCGACGAGGTGACGCGCGATCTCGTGCAGTGGCTCCGCGAGAGCGTGCACGGCATCTGAAGGTCAGCCGCAAGAGAACCCGCAGAACGTCGTCGTCGTCACGCACGTGCCGCAGAACGTCCCGCACACTGCGCACGCCGCACACGTCGCGCAGGCCGCGCAGGTGGTGGAGCACGACGAGCACGAGGAGCACGAAGAGCACGTCGTGTCGCAGCCGCTGGTCGTGCAGCTCGACGGCGAGCAGCTGAAGCTGCAGCCGCTGTGGCACGCGACGACCGCGCACCCGGACCCGCCGCCGTGGCCGACGGTCGTCTCCGTCTCCGAGCAGTTCACCGTCGCCGTGGCCGCGAGCGCGGCGAAGCCCGAGAGCGCCAGAAACATCACCTGTTGCGAGCTGATTGCCATCGTCGTCATCTCCCTGCCGGTTGTGGACGCGACACGACTGAGCACGTGGCGCGCCACGCGGGGGAGCGCGCTTGAACGACGAAACAACATGAAACTTCGACGAAATGTCGCGCGAATTGGGAAGTGAGCTGCCCAATTCGGGCGATCGGACTGGCGCGCTCGAGCGCCGCTGTCTCGCGCCGGAGACGCGGCCCGCGCGCGGCGCGCGTCCCTCGCGAGAGCCACTGTCTCCGTCCGGAGACAGTCAGTCGTCCTTGGCCCGATGCCGCGCGAGCAGCTTGTGCAGGTAGGTGCGATGTACGCCAGACGCGCGCGACGCGCGTGACACGTTGCCGCCGTGCGCGCGCATGAGCTCGGTCACGAACTCGCGCTCCGCGTCGTCCACGGCGCCCTGCCGCGCGGCCTCGAGCTCCTCGGCGCTGAAGGCGCTGAAGCGGCCGCGCGCCGACGGCGGCAGAGGCTTCGCGGCGAGGCTCGCGACCTCGGCGGGCAAGAGGTCGACGTCGAGCACGGGCCCGCGCGCGAGCAGGCAGGCGCGCTCGACGATGTGGGCGAGCTCGCGCACGTTCCCCGGGAACTCGTACACGGAGAGCGCGCGCTCGGCGGCCGCGGACCAGCGCGGCGCCTCGCCGGCGCGCCGCCAGTGCGTCGCGAGGAAGTGGTCGAGGAGCAGCGCCACGTCGCGAGGGCGCTCGCGGAGCGGCGGCAGCGAGAGCTCGACGACGTTGAGGCGATAGTAGAGGTCCTGCCGAAAGCGCCCGTCCTTGACGAGCTGCGCGAGGCTCTGGTGCGTGGCCGCGACGACGCGCACGTCGACCTTGTCCGTGGTGTCCGAGCCCACGCGCTGGACCTCGCCGAACTGGAGGAAGCGCAGCAGCTTCGCCTGCACGTCGATCGGGATCTCGGCGATCTCGTCGAGGAACAGCG